>DNGJ01000156.1 GCA_003486305.1 Cyanobacteria bacterium UBA11371 | reverse complement strand
TTGGCTCGCCAGCTACAATGACCAATGACCAATAAGCAATTAGCAATTAGCAATTAGCGATTAGCAATTAGCAAGCGAGCCGAATTACCGTAACTTCTGGGGGACAAAACAGGCGTCCGGGTAGATAGGTGCCCAAACCTCGATTGACGTAGAGTTGGTTTGTACCTACTTGATGGAGTCCTTGCGCCCATTCCCAATGGCGAACAACTTGTAAACAAGTACCGAGATTAAATGGTAGGATTCGCCGCAGCGATCGCGGCATGTAGCGGAGAATTGTTTTCAGACTTCGCATATAATGCACCGCAGGCCCTAGTCCGGGAAGCCAGATTTGACCGCCGTGGGTATGTCCGGAAAGTTGCAAATCGACGCGCCAAGCTCTCAAAATTTGGGCGGTATCGGGATTGTGGGATAAGACGATGCGGGGAATATTTGGATCTAGTTTATCCATTACCGTTACTGGTAAAAATTCTTTTGACCACTTATCGGCGAGTCCCACTAATGCTAATCTTTCTCCCAAGGGGTAAGCGACTTGATTGCAAAGCACAGAGATGCCGATGCTAGTCAAAGCGTTGGTAACTTCTGCTTTTGAGTGGCGATAATAATAGTCGTGGTTACCTAAGACTGCATAGATTCCGGCGCGACTTTGCAGGTTTTTCAGTCGCGACACCAGTTGGTGAATCGGTTTTGGGTCATCGGTAACGTAGTCGCCGGTGAGTAGAACTAGATCTGGTTTTGCTTGATTGCTAGCATTTATTGCTTGTTCTAGCAAGTCATCAGACAATCGCAGACCATCGTAGTGGAAATCGGACAGTTGTACTAATGTCGTACCTGCCAAGGATGGGGGTAAATCGGCGATCGCAACGGTTATCTGTTCGATACTCAACGCCCCGGTGAGGATACTGTGCATAATGCTGTTGCTTGCTCGCTAGAAAAGCAACTCTACGATAACCTATTGCTCTTACTGCCTTCGCGCCGGAAGAATAACTATTTAACGCAAGTTGCTAGTTATAAGTTGTTTAGGAGGGGCGAAGCATTGCGGTTGCAAGATTTGGCTATAAGTCAAAGTTATTCTACCGCAATTGCGTTACGCCCGTACTGGGTAATTGGTAATAGTTTTGAATTTTGAGTTTTGAGTTTTGAATTGAAGACGTTAGTGGAGCCGATTCCACCCTTGTGAGTGAGTGTCTTTTAACTCAAAACTCAAAACTTAGAACTCAAAACTCTTACCCATTACCCATTACCCTCGTTCCCACGTCTGAAAAGGGAACGCCATTACCAGTGTCTAGGGAGAAGAAGAAAGAAATAGATAATCTTTTACCGCGAAGCGAGTAAGATACATTTAAGCGAGCGATCGCATCAAGCTAAAAAACCTCAACAGTAGGTTCTGTAACCTCTGATTTTTGGCATATTTTTGCTTAGTTAGCAGCAGTGCTGCTTTGCTATTCACTTCCGCCAGGGTCGGGTATATATGAATGATAGCGCTGAGGGCAGAAATTTTTAAATTATTCGACATTGCTAAAACAATTTCGTGGAGTAATTCTCCGGCGGAAGCACCTACTAAATGAGCGCCGAGAATTTCGCCATTTCCCCTAGTAATAATTTTAGCAAAACCTTTAGTAGCGGCTTCGGCTTGGGCGCGGTCAACTCCAGCGAATTCTTGTTTTAGCACGTAAACGTCATCTCCATATTGCTCTTTAGCTTGCTTTTCGGTTAAACCAACTCGCGCTAATTCTGGATCGGTAAACGTCGCCCAAGGAATGACTCGATAATTAGCTTTTGTGACGGGGAAAAATAAGGCATTTTTTAGTACAATGCTGGCTTCATAACCGGCAACGTGGGTAAACTGATAGCCGCCAATAACATCGCCGCAAGCATAGATGCGCGGGTTCGTTGTTTGCAGTTTTTCATTGACGAGAATTCCCCGTTCTCCTACTTCTACACCTGCTGCTTCTAAGTTAAGCGATTCCACATTAGGCGTCCGTCCAGCAGCGACTAAAATTTCATCTACGGTAATTTTTTGGGTTCCTGCCCATAGGTGTTTTTTACCATCGATTTGTTCAACTCGTTCTACGCGGGTAGCAGTTATAACGCGAATGCCTTCTGATTCTAATTGTTGCTGAATGACTAATGCGGCTTCTGGGTCTTCTTTGGGTAGAAGATGGTCGCTACTGGCAATAATTGTTACTTCTGAACCGAGGCGAGAAAATGCTTGTCCCAATTCGCAGCCAATTGGTCCACCGCCAATTACAGCGAGGGATGAAGGAAGTTGTTTGAGGGAAAATACTTGCTCGTTGGTGAGATATCCGGCGGCTTTTAGTCCCGGTATGGGGGGGATTTTGGGTCGGGAACCAGTGGCGCAAGCAAACGCGCGTGCTTTGAGTTTCCTACCGTTGACTTCAAACGTTTGTCGGTCGATAAATTGACCCTCGCCAAAGATAACATCGACCCCTAACGATTGAAACCGTTCTGGGGAGTCGTGGGGTTGGATTGCGGCGATCGCATTCTGCACGTGGGAGTTAGCTTTGGCAAAATCTATTTGGGGATTTTGGCAGTAAATGCCAAAACGGGCGGCATTTTTGAGATCGTAAGCAATTCTTGAAGCATGAATGAGCGATTTACTCGGAACGCAACCATACCAGAGACAGTCGCCACCCAAGCTGGCGCGTTCCACTAGAGCGACTTTCGCTTTTAGCTGCGCCGCCGCCGCCGCAATTACCAAGCCACCCGAACCCCCACCGATCGCTACCACATCGTATTCAACAGCCATTTGCGAAATTCTCCCTATTTTTTGTGCGTTACGCCAGCTTCTATTGAATCTTGGTAAAATTAGATTTAGCTGAAAATGAGCCTAGCACTGCTTTAGATGAAAATCCTGCATTCCGGAGCGATAGGTAAATTGCTGCTCTTGAACGAGATTCAATCCTTGCCTTGCTAGACAAGACTGGCGCAGTGTCTGATATTATTTGACTCAATTCCCGCAATCGATGCAGCAAAAATGAACTCAAAATTTTGATCAATCGTTAAAAATAGCAAATAATGGTTTGGGTAGCTGGGCAAAAATTATACGGCGATCGCTACACTATCGAAAGATATCTGGGGCAAGGTGGTTTTGGCGTCACTTATCTGGCGACGAATAAAAAAGGCGATCGCATTGTCATCAAAACCCTGAAACAGGAGGTACTGACAAACCCAAAACTGGCAGCTTACCGGCTCAAATACAAGCTGAGTTTTCGCGAAGAAGCTTTGCGGCTAGCGCTTTGTCGCCACCCCCACATCGTGCGGATCGAAAACGCTTTTTATGAGGGCGATCTGCCTTGTATCGCAATGGAATACGTCGAAGGAGAAGATTTACGACACCGGGTGAAAAATAACGGCGCTCTCTCCGAAATCGAAGCTTTGCGCTATATCTGGCAGATCGGTCAAGCGTTAATCGTCTTGCACGATAAAGGCATGTTACATCAGGATATCAAGCCGCCTAACATTATGGTGCGGCAAGGTAAACCGGAAGCGGTTCTAATTGATTTTGGCATTGCACGAGAGTTTATTCCCAATCTGATCAACTATCACACCACAAGTTATACGGGAGGGTTTTCCCCGATCGAACAATATGCCCCCCAAGCAAAACGCAGCGAGTGTACCGATGTCTACTCGCTAGCGGCGACGCTGTATTATTTGCTCACGGGTAAAGTACCGACTCCGGCTCCCGCTAGAGCGGCTAAACTGCCTTTAGTACCACCTAAAGAACACAATCCCAATATCAGCGATCGCGTCAATCAAGCGATTCTCAAGGGCATGGAGTTTGAGCCAGAAAATCGCCCCCAGTCAGTACCAGAGTGGCTGGAATTATTGGGCGGGATTGCACCCCAAATCGTGCCCGCACCGCCCGTTGCACTCGAGGCGATTAACCCACCCCCACCAGCTGCCAAAACTCAAGCGATCGCGATCAAACCAGATTACACCAAACTGCAACGGTTGCTAGCCGCGAGAAAATGGAAGGAAGCTGACTTAGAAACTGAAATTGTCATGCTTCAAGTCGCTAGAACCGATAAAGACGACTGGCTTAACTTAGAATTGATGCACAAGTTTCCCTGGGAAGATTTGCGCCAAATTAACCAAATGTGGCTCTACTACAGCAGCCGTCGCTTTGGCTTTAGCATACAAAAGCAAATTTGGCAAGAACTCGGCGGACAAGTAGATTATCAAACCGAGCGCAGTTTGGGCGATCGCGTCGGGTGGCGCGTCAACAATAGCTGGCTCAACTACGACGACCTCAATTTTTGCCTCGATGCGCCTCCCGGACACCTCCCAGCACGGGGATCGGCGTTGTGGGCGCGGGGAAGCGTTTTCTTTGGTTGGGCGTGGTGGGTATTTTTCGATAAAGCGATTTTATCGCGCCCAGATAATTTCAAGAATCCGCCTAATTCAATTCGGGGGATTCTTGGATCGTCGAGTTAGCCGATTTAGCAGGATGTGAAAAAATGCCTGGGAATCCCGCACTATAATCTTTGATCTGGTGCGCGAGAATGTGAAAAAATGGCCTCAAACCGGATGGGTGGCTTAAGTCGATTCGGGTCAGCTAACGCCTTGTTGGCGATGATTGCGATCGCAACGAATGCTCCTGCGATCGCCCAAATTGTCCCCGATAGCACCCTGCCGAATAATTCCAGCGTTACTTTAGAGGGCAATACTTTTAAAATTGAAGGTGGAACCACCGCCGGGGGTAACCTTTTCCACAGCTTGCGGGAATTTTCCCTACCTACTGGATCTGAGGCATTTTTCAATAACGTTTTGACAATTAATAACATTATTACCCGCGTTACTGGCGGGCAAGTTTCTAACATTGACGGGTTAATTCGTGCCAATGGAACGGCGAATTTATTTTTAATTAACCCCAGCGGAATTATCTTTGGAGCCAACGCAAGATTGAATATTGGCGGTGCATTTATTGGCAGTACTGCTGATAGCATTCGCTTTGCCGATGGCAGCACTTTTAGCGCTAAAAATCCCCAAAATCCACCTTTGCTGACGATTAACGTACCGATTGGCTTGCAATTTAATTCCCAGCCAGCTGCTATTATCAACCAATCTAAACCCGCTGGTTTGACGGTACAACCGGGGCAAACATTAGCACTAATTGGTGGAAATGTCAACTTAGTGGGAGGTTGGCTGACAGCACCGCAAGGGAGGATAGAACTGGGGAGCGTAGCGAGTAACGGTGAGGTTAGTATAGCGCCTGGGTGGGTTTTCGGCTATCAAGGCGTGCAGAACTTTGGGGATATCGAACTGTCGCAACAAGCGGGAGTCGTGACCAACGGCGGGGATATTCAAGTGCAGGGGAGGAGATTGGAAGTTAGCGATCGCTCCACGATCTCCACGTCCACCAAGGGTGCCATACCTGCCGGAAATCTTACCATCCGCACCACCGATGCGGTCGAGATCATCGGAACGGGAATTCCCCAAATGTTAAATCGGTTTCTTGTCGGAATACCTGCTACTTTGACTGACGAACAAAGCGGACTATTCGCTAATAGCTTTGGCGCGGGCAGATCGGGTAATTTAACGATTGAAACTGGCAACTTAACCGTTAAAGATGGCGGCATGATTTCCACCGCTGATTTTTCCCCATTGGCAGTAGAACCGGGAGGAAATTTAACCATAACCACTCCCGCGACAGGTGGAATTATAGTCAACAACTCTGGCTTAATCGCGGGAACTTTTGGCATCGGAAATGCCGGAAATTTAACCATTGATACCGGCAGATTGAGATTAGAAAATGGCTCTTTTATCTCAGCGATTACTTTTGGAGCGGGTGCGGGGGGAAATATCAGTATCAATGCCAAAGATGCCGTAGAAATAATCGGAATAGTCTCGAGGGAGCCGTTTCGCAGCGGCATTATTGCTTCAGTTGGACTCAGAGGAGTTTCCTTGCAACCGACAGGTCAAGGGGGAAACATAAGCATTAACACCAACAGGTTACTGGTGCAGGATGGAGCGGTTCTGTCTACGGGTTCCTACGGTATCGGGCGCTCGGGAAATGTAACCCTGCGTGCAACGGATGTGGAAATAGTTGATTCGCCTAACGTTCAAGTATCCGGTACTTTAGCCGCTACGTCTCGCAGTCGGGGAGATTCAGGGGATATTTTAATCGAAACAAATCGATTGCGGGTTGGAGGAGGAGCCGATGTATCCGTTACTGCTTTTGGTGATGGGAAGTCGGGAAATCTGACCGTCAATGCTTCTGAGTTTGTAGACTTGTTTGGCGCGCGTCTTAATCCCGCAAATCCCAGAGATTTTAGTCGCAGCGGATTGTTTGCGGCTACAGAAGGCATCCAAGATGGGGGTAGCATTACCGTTATTACTTCCCGTTTTACCGTGAGGGATGGAGCTAGGGTATCCGTTTCTACTCGCGGTCGGGGGAATCAAACCGCTCGCGGGGGAAGGGGTGGAAATCTCAACGTTATCGCGAGAGAATCGGTAGAACTGAGGGGAACGAGCGCAGATGGTCGATTTGAGAGCGGGTTATTTGCGCTTTCTGGAGAAGAAAGACCGAATATCGCCGCCAACGAAGCAACGGGGGATGGGGGAAACTTGTTTGTGGAGACGAACCGATTAAATGTGCGAGAGCGGGCGGAAATTTCCGTGAGCGCCAGGGGGTCGGGAGCTGCGGGTAACCTGGAAATTCGCGCACAGACGATTAGACTGGAAAACCGAGGTCGGATTGCAACTGCTACCGCTTCCGGGAGTGGGGGGAATATTAACGTGCAAGTGGGGTCTGTGCAGTTGCGATCGCAAAGCCTGATTGCCGCCGCCGCCGAGGGTACTGGTAATGGAGGAAACATTACCCTCACCGCCGATACGGTTGCGATTCTGAATGGAAGTGGTATAAACGCCAACGCTTTTCAGGGGAGTGGGGGTCGGATCGATATTGCTACCCAAGGTATTTTTGTCGGTTTTGATAGTGCGATCGCTGCCAGTTCGCAATTCGGGGTGAATGGGATTGTGACGGTTAATACGCCTAATATCAATACCACTCAAGGATTAGTCGAATTGCCAACTCAGGTTCGAGACAACAGCAACCAAGTAATCCTGGGCTGTGCGGCGGCGTATGGTAACGCTTTTACCGTTATTGGAAGGGGCGGTTTACCAGAAGACCCAACCGCGACGATTCGAGGTCAGACAATTTGGCGCGATTTGCAAGATTTTACCGCAACGGGGGAAAGAAGTAAGCCGGATCAAAAAGACAGGTCGAGTCAAATCATCCCCGCCTCATCTTCCCAGTTTCCTCCCGATCGAATTGTAGAAGCAAGCGGCTGGATAATGAATGCATCCGGGCAAATAGAATTGGTAGAGCGTATGCCTCAGAAGAGTGCGGTAAATTGTAATTGGTAGGGAAGAGTTGTAGGGGCTTAACGAGAAGATTTTTTGCCGCCGTGCCCCTACAATAACTGCGTCGCACTCGATGGAAAACAGCGGTAATTCCAATACAACCGGAATCCATATTATACCGTTTCCGGTTGCATCGGAATTACAGGCGTAGGGGCACGGCAACCGAGGACTTTTGCGCTGGCGACAAAGCTTATTTAGCCTTAGCCCCTACCAATGATTCCGATGCAACCGCATTTGATATTACACAGGGTTAACGCACCCTAAATATAGAGAAGTTGCGTAAGCCGTGAAATTTATATTCTAGATTCTATCGCTCCCAAAGCTTTTAGCGTCATTAACTGAGCATTAGTTAGACCTTTTGCTCTAGTGATATTCATTCCCTCGTAAAGTCTGGGTGCAATCAAAGTTTTGAGAGATTGCCCGGTTTTGATATCCCAAAGTCTTGCAGTTTGATCTTGAGAACCGCTAGCCAAAATTGCAAGATTTGGTGCAGAAGCTACGGCAGAAATTTGATGGGTATGTCCGGTACAAACTTTTAAACACTTGCCTGTATTAACATCCCAAATTCGCACAGTTTGGTCAGCACTAGCACTAGCAAAGAGATTGGCGTCACCGCAAAAAGTCACTGAATAAACCCAATTTGTATGTCCGGTGCAGGTTTTCAAACACTTGCCTGTATTAACATCCCACAACTTGACTGTATGGTCAGCACTTCCGGTGGCTAAAGTTTTTCCATCAGCGCTAAAAGCAACTGCATAAATTCTTCTTTGATGTCCTGTGAAAGTTTGCAAACACTCGCCTGTTTGCACATCCCACAATTTTGCTGTTTGGTCAGCACTACCACTGGCTAGTATTTGGGTTTGATTACGGTTGAAGGAAATTGAATATACTTGGTCGGTATGTCCGACAAGAACTCTGAGACATTCTCCAGTTTGGACATTCCACAATCGGATTGTTTTGTCAGCGCTGCTACTTGCTAGAGTTTGACCATCGCGACTGAAAACAACAGAGTCAACCCAATCTGTATGACCCTGTAAGATGATAAAGCATTGACCTGTATCAACATCCCACAATCGCACGGTTTGGTCAGCGCTGGCGGTGGCTAGGATAGTGCCATTATCGTTTATGCGATCGCACTCTGGAGCAAAAGCAACCGCTAAAATTTGATCTTGATGTCCGTGTAAGGTTCTAATAATTTCTTCTGTCTCAATATTCCACAGTTTAACTGTTTTATCGCTACTGCCACTAGCTAGCATATTACCTTGAGGATTAAAAGTAACTGGAAACGCCCAATCGGTATGTCCGTGTAAAGTTCTAAAACATTGATTATTCTGCCAATTCCAAAGTCTAACTACTTGGTCTTGACTAACGCTGGCTAATGTTTGACCATCAAAATTAAAAGCAATGACAAATACTTGGTCGGTTTGTCCGTAGAGCGTTTTAATAATGCTTCCCGTACTAATATCCCAAAATTTCATCGTTTTGTCACCCGCACCGCTGGCTAAAACAAGACCATCTGGACTCAAGGATATCGAGTAAACTCCACCCGTATGTCCCGTGTAAGTTTGGACGCATTTACCTGTAGTAATATCCCAAAACTGAATCGTTTTATCGCTACTCCCACTAATTAATGTTTTACCATCGCGACTAAACGCTATCGAGCGTACCCAACCATTATGCCCGCTACAAGTATGCAAACATTCACCTGTTTGAATATCCCACAATTTTACCGTTTGATCTGCACTCCCACTTCCCAATATTTTTCCATTTAAACTAAAAGCAACACAACGCACCCAATGATTGTGACCAATTAAAGTATTATGGCATTTTCCCGCCAGAACATCCCAAAGTCGAATTGTATTGTCAGCACTACCACTCGCCACTAATTTACCATCAACACTGAAAGCAACTGTATGAACCTCGTTATTATGGTCAGTATGAACTCTGATGCATTCACCTGTTTTGGCATCCCAAAGACGAACAGTTTGGTCGGCGCTACCACTAGCAATTATTTGCCCATCCCGACTGAAAGCAACAGAACGTACCCAATGGGTATGTCCATGACAAATTAAAAGCAATTGCCCTGTTTGTACGCTCCACAAACGAATATTACAATCCGTATCCCCAGTTGCCAAAACTTGACCGTCCGGGCTAAAAGCAACTGATAAAACATTACCTAAAGTTTCCGTAAAAACACAGCGAGACAAGTCTGAGTCGGCAAAATTAACTTGATGCAAGTTAACACCTTGAAGATAAGCTTGCCAAACGGTTAAATGGGAAAAATCATAACCTGTTAAATCAACTTGTGCTTGCTGCAATAGATTAATCGTATTTCCCCCGGCATATCCCGTTTCTTGGGGAGATTTTCCGCGCAGGTTAGAGAGGATTTTACCTAGACGAACGCCAATGTTTTCTGAAGTGCCTAGTTCGGCGATTAATTTATCAATTATCGGTCGCAGAATCAGGCTAATTTGAGTTTCCCGCACGTAATCTTTAGCTTGGGCTTTAATTAAAGCATGGCTGACAAACAGGGAAATATTTTGGGTGACTATTTCCTGAGAAATTCGCTCGATTAATTGGTCGATGACATACTCCATGACTACGGGTTGTTGAGTAAAACTACTGGCGCTTTTTTCAATTAACGAACGCCTTTGGAGAGAATTAAGCGTTTCTATAAGTTCGCGGAATGGCAAATTTCCTAGAAAGTCTGCTTGCAGATACTGAAACGAAACTGGTTCGCGATTAATAGCTAACCAGTACATAATTTCTTGTTCCAAGATTGTGAGACGATAGAACTGCTGACCGAGCAAGTCGCGGATATCGTCAAACAGAAAAGAAGCTTGGTTTGAGATCTGCAAAAATTGGGAAATATCGCCATCAAAATAGTCTTTAATTGAAGATGCTACGATTTTGAGGGCGAGGGGATTTCCACCATAATGGGAAATCAAAGTTTCCCATTGAGCTTCTGTACCAGTATATGACCCTTTGACGTTAAAGAGCGATCGCACTTCTGTCTGGGGTAATCCCGTCAGCTGGAGAAAGCGCACGGGAAGACTTTCACCTTCAAACGCTGATAATCCTTGGGGTTTTTCCCGCGAAGTCACCAGCAAACAACTTTGGTGGAAAGTTTCCGCCACGCACCGCAAAAGTTGTCCGTACCCTTCGTATCCGGCGCGGTAACGCCCCATGCGTGAATCGCTTGCCTGTAAAATTGACTCAGCATTATCTAAAATCAGCAGACAGCGCGAGGCGCGTAAATATTTCAATATATGCGAGATTCGACCATCCAAGTGCATTGGTAAATTCGTCTCTTGCTGTCCCGATAAAAATTGAAGTAATTCTGCTAATATCTCTTCAATAGTTGGAGCATTGCGGAGACTGCGCCAAATAATAAACTCAAAATTATCCTGAATTTGTTGTGCCAGTTTAACAGCAAGTGCCGTTTTACCAATTCCACCCATTCCCAACAAAGTCACCAGACGACAATTTTCCCCGACAATCCATTGTTCGAGAGTATTCAGTTCTTCAATCCGACCATAAAAAATTGAAACATCGGGAGAGTCTCCCCAATTAGAGCGATTTTGGATTATGTTCTTTTTCTGGGATTCTTCATTTTTGCTGAGTTCAACAACTTCTTCCCAGTTGAGTTCAATAACTTGACAGTACGCTTTAAATGCTGCGGCATTAATAGGATTTTTTCCTGCTAAGAATCGCTTCCAGGTTCCTTCTGAAATCCCTTCGGCGAGAAAGCCATCTTTTTCCCACGATGTACCTAAAACTTGACTGGCTAACTCAAGCCAGCGAAAATCATCAACAGCCCAACCTTTCGCCAGTCTAGCTTGCTTAATTCTTGTCAATCCCTGTTGAGAAGCTTTGAGTGTTGTCACAATAGTTGAATGGGATAACTTTTACATATATTGGCAGAATTGAGATGTTTCGCGCAATATCATAGAAGCGTGCGATCGCTTCCAACACCGATCTTGAACGATGCAGGCGGCGCGATCAAAGATGCGAGAGAGCAAAATGCGACAAACCGATTCCCACGCCAGAAATCCCAATATTCGCCTGTTAACCCCGGATGAGAATGCAATCTAACAAGTATCGCGGTAAAATGCAGTTAGTGAAGACAATACCTTAAGCCGATCTAAAATAGGAGAACTGATGGATACTTTGATTGAAGAAATTGTACGCAAACTCCACGATCTACCTGAAGTAAAGATTCTGGAAGTACTCGATTTTATTGACTTCTTAACCTGGCACAAAGATCGATTAACCTCTCAACAAGTAGAAGACAATACCACCAGACTAGAACATGAAGAATTTGAGGCAATTGCTGACCAGTTAGCTAACGAATTCAAAGCGTTTGTTGGTGCAAATACACCCGTATTGTCGGACTACGGTGTTAGCCGTGCTGGAATTTATGAGGAGCATCCCTAGTTGTGATTTATTTGGTGGATACCAATGTGCTGTTGCGCTTTGTGGATCGTTCTCATCCTCTTCATTCTCCGATCCGAGTTGCTATCCGAAAGCTGCGTCGGGATGGGCATCAGCTACAAGTCACCTCCCAAAATTGCGTTGAGTTTTGGAATGTTTTTACACGCCCTATTGAGCGAAACGGATTTGGACTGACTCCTGCTAATGCCGATCGATTGCTTCGATTAATTGAACGACTTTTTCCAGTTTTACCTGACAGTCCTGCGGTTTACCAAGAGTGGCGCAGGTTAGTTGTGACATTTAATGTTTCGGGAGTTAAAGTACACGATGCACGCCTAGTTGCAGTAATGAAAGTAAATAATATTTCACGCATTCTAACGTTAAATGCAGCGGACTTTATGCGCTACGTTTCTGAAGGTATCGTGGCGATAGAGCCAGGAACTGTAGATGGAGAAAGCATCTAAAAATTGTCACGCAATTTTGACCAAACCAGTTCAATAATGTCACTAACAGTTGTGATATGTTGTAATTCTTCCTCAGCGATCGCTATACCAAATTCTTCCTCTAACCTCAGCACAATTGCTGTATCAGCGAGGGAATCGAAGTCCCAAAAAAATTTGATATTTGCCGAAAAATCATCATCTGCTGCTAAATTTCAGCTTTGGCATTGTATATCATTAAATTCCACATATGTCAAGATCAGTTAGACGATATACTTTGCGGGTTTATACTGATCTTTCGTCCGGTGGGCTGATTGCGCCATGCTAGAGATGAGTCAATCCGCAGACTCTCAGGGTGTAGATGGCAAAGGAGAGTAGAACATGACCCCATATCCTCTTGATATCGGTATTGCAGCAGATGCCTCGAAAATGTTGGCGATGTCTGGCGACAAGTCGCTAGGTGTAGCAAATTTTGTCCCTTTTCTCCCTTGGCAAGCTTTAAATCAGATTGTAACGGGTTTCATGGGAGAAGAGGCGAAATTTAGAGAAGATAAATTACGTGCAGAAATTGCGGCTTTGAAGCAAGAATTAGCAGCAGTAAAGCAAGAAAAAGCCAAGCTGGAAATATTATTAGGCACTCTCACAGAGCGGCGCAATAGTGAAGTTTACCAAATGCAAATCGAGATCGATCAAAACAAGCGATCGCATCAAGTTGCCGCCATAATCCAAACTGACTATTTTCAACAGTTACTCGCAGAAGTTGAAATGCTCCGAAGTTGATGTGGGATTGAATTAAAAGATTAATAAAAAAACTGAATGATTTGGGGTGTTATATGACAAAAATAATTGCAATTCATTCTTACAGGGGTGGGACAGGTAAATCTAACTTGACAGCTAACTTTGCAGTTGCGATCGCGATCCAAGGTCATCGAGTTGCGGTGGTAGATACCGATTTGCAATCTCCGGGGATTCATACCTTATTTAGCAGTTATGAAACTCTGCCAGTAAAAACCTTAAATGACTATTTGTGGAATCGCTGTTCGATTCAAGAAACGGCCTACGATGTCAGTTATGAGCTAGGAATTGAGGAAAAAGGGAAAGTTTTTCTTATCCCCTCCAGCGTCGATGGAAATGAAATTGCTCGAATTCTCAGCGAAGGTTACAAAGTAAGTTTGTTGAATAATGGATTGGGGCGATTAATTCAAGAACTTGAATTAGATTACTTATTTATCGATACCCATCCGGGTTTGAGTCGAGAAACCTTGCTGTCAATTGCGATTTCTAATCTGCTAATTTTGATTTTGCGACCAGATCGCCAGGACTTTCAGGGAACTGCCGTTACCGTTGATATTGCTCGTCAACTCAAAGTCCGCAACATGCTGATGATTATTAACAAAGTACCGAGCAAAATGGATGTTGCAGAACTCCAGGAAAAAGTAGAAATGACCTATGATATTCCAGTATCAGGAATCTTGCCAGTATCGGAAGAAATGATGCAATTGGGAAGTAGCGGAGTTTTCTGTTTGCGATATCCCGACCATCATTTTACCCAGATTCTTAACCAGGTTGCGGTTAAAGTAATGAGCTATTAAGTAGCTGTGGCACTCATACTTTTATGATTGCTACAGTAGTAACGGTTCAATTACTGACTGAGGATTGATGGTATGGGTTCTCACATCTTGCACCTTGGCTAAACCTTAGTTTCTTGCAAATAGCTCAGCTTGAAAGCCTAGATTTTTCGTCAAGAAACAAGGGTTTGAAGGCTGGTTGATAATGGTGCAAGATCTGAGGGTTGGGAAATTGCTGGAAGCAGATCTGCATTCAATGCAGAAGGGGAAATCAGGATTAATGCTACGACAATTGTTTTGGGGATTTGCATATCAAAGGAAGGATGCGCGAGCATTTATATTGTGTCCGGTAGCATCGGTTGTATATAATCGATTGTGCAAAAACAGTTTTTTTCCTCTCATATCATGTCCGGTTGAATACCCATAGTTAGAACTGACGCACCAGACACGGGGACGCCCCGACGCGGAGAATTTTAATTAAGGGTGATTTGCCTGCCATCATATCACCTGCTCACCTGCTAGCCAAACGCTACCGATGTAACCGGACATGATATTAATCTATCATGGGGTAGCTGCGATCGCTCTTGCATTCTACTTTGATGTTTTTACCATTCCAAGTTTATCGCACAAACCTCGCTCATCTTCTTTCACACTCCCACTATGTTTCAAATACTCCTTCACCCAATCGCACCCCCGCGCTAATAACGCCTCGGAACCTAAATCTAAATTCAAATTCCACAGAATCACTTTACCAATAGAATCTGACGAAGCAAGAATTAAACCATCGGGACTGAAACTCACGCTTTTAACTCCAGAACCTTGACCCCCAAGAGTTTGCAATACTTCTCCCTCAAGGTTCCATAATTTAACGGTCATATCTTCACTTGCAGTAGCAATAAATTTGCCATCAGGACTCCAAGCTACCGCATTCACTTCGCCTTCATGACCGTGCAGCGTGGCTAATTCTTGTCCTTGAAGGTTCCAAAGTTTGACTGTTTTATCTTTACTAGCAGTGGCAATTATCTGACCATCAAGACTCCAAGCTACCGCTTGTATTCCCGCTTCATGTCCTCGCAAAGTTGCCAATTCTTCACCTTGCCGATTCCAAAGTTTAGCCGTTCCATCTTCACTCGCAGTAGCAATAATTTGACCATCCGGACTAAAACGAATACTCCAAAGTCCAGCTTGATGTCCCCGCAATGTTAATAGTTCTTTCCCAGAAAGACTCCACAATTTAGCAGTTGTATCCCAACTCGCGCTAGCAATAATTTGACCGTCGGGACTAAAACTAACGCTTCTCACATCGGCTTCATGTCCTTTAAAAGTTGCCAGTTCTTTACCTGCTAAATTCCAAAGTTTTACCGTTTTATCGCGACTCGCAGTTGCAATTAATTGTCCATCTGGACTAAATTGAAGACTTCTAACGGTATCTTGATGACCTCGCAGCGCCGCCTGTTCCTCTCCTTGGCGATTCCAAAGTTTAGAAGTCATATATCGACCAGTCGTACCGAGAATTTGACCATCAAGACTGAATACCACACCCCAAATCGCTTCCTCTCCCTCACTATCGCTCCAAGTGACAGCTTTGTAACCCAAATCTGACCCTTCCAAGTTCCAAAGTCTCACCGTTTCATCTTCACCGCTAGTCGCAAGAGTTTGTCCGTCGCGGTTAAAATGTACGCCCCAAACTGCATCGGTATGTCCGCGTAAAATTTGCTGTTGTTCGCCTTTGCGATTCCAAATTCTGACTGTTTTATCTAAACTTGTAGTCGCCAGAGTTTGAGCGTCGCGACTGAATACTACACTGGTAACTGTATCCTCATGACCTTGCAAGGTTAGTAATTCTTCTCCGTCTAAATTCCAAACTTTTGCGGTTTTATCTCGACTAGAAGTTGCAATTGTTTTACCATCGCGACTGAAATTGACGTACATCACCCAATTGCTATGTCCGCGAAACGTTCGCAATTTCCTACCATCCAAACTCCAAAGTTTAGCCGTACCGTCGCGACTCGCAGTTGCAATGCTTTTTCCGTCGGGATTAAAACTAATAGCAAGAACGGGTTTTTTATGGGTATCAAAAGACTGCAATTCCTCACCCGCCAAGTTCCAAAGCTTCATCGTACCGTTCCATTCCATTGAGGCAATCGTCTTACCGTCGGGACTCCAACCAACGCAAGCAACCCAATCTTTATGACCCCGAAAAGTTACTAATTCTCGCCCATCTTCGACGCGCCAAACTTTAACAGTTTTATCTCGACTCGAACTTGCAAGCATCTTGCCATCAAGACTAAAATTAACGCTCCAAACTGCATCGGTATGTCCCTGCAAAGTATGCAAAAGTTGCCCATCTCGCCGCCAAATTTTGACGGTTTTGTCCCAACTTGCAGTCGCCAAAAGTTGGCCGTCAGGACTGAATTTTACCCGCGTGACTAAATCTCCGTGACCGATTAAACGGTTGCGTTCTCGTACCCAATAAAGCGACTGTCTGAGTGTCTTTTCTACCCGCACTTTTAGGTCAGTATCCGCATTTTTCCAGCCCAGTTGGTTTAATTTAATACCTGCTTTGAGACTTTCGAGCAAAGCCTCTAAGGTTTGATGGGACTCAAAAGCAGCTTCTGATGATAGAGTTAGTGCTTTAACTTCACCCAAGGCTACTTGTTGTTTTTGTTGCGCGGTTTGCCATGCCAGCACTGCCGACAATCCCAAAAGGGTAACTGCACCTAAAGAAAGCAGCGAGATTAATATTAGTCCGCGTCGAATCGTTTGTCTGGCTTTTTGTTCTGCTTCTGCTAGGATTTGATTTGCTCGTTCGGAAACTTCTAAAGCACTTTGCACCTCGCGTTTATCCAGTGCTTCGCTAGCAGCTAAAAATCGGTAATCTTGGTTGCTTAAACTCTTGCCTTTTGCCCAATTTTGTGCATCTTTAAGTGCTTGTCCGCGCAAGAGACAGGTTTCATCTTGATAGTCAGAAGCGACCCAGGCATTGAGTAAATCGGCATAGGGGCGCAATTTCTTTAATTGGTTTTCTACCCATTCTTGGGTAAAGACTTCTTGATAGATCCGGTTATAAACTTGCAGCCAACCTTGTTGTTTGACGACTAATCCGGATAAAAGTAATTCGATTTTTTCGGGGGAATCATCGGCGATCGCGCCATTATTTTGTAAGATTTGCTGGTATAATCCCAAGAGTCGGCTGGCGCGTTGTTCGTTGTTGAGGAGGCGATCGCGTATTGTCCGCAGATGAGGTGGTTCGTCTTGTGCGGCCCAGTTTTCGATTATATGCGATCGCGCAATACCAGCCACCTGTTCCGCCACTTCCCCATGCTGCGTCAGCACCTCCCGCACCAACTTGTTAAGGTAAGGAAATTCGGTATTGGGAATTGGGATTTGGGAATTATTTTCTTTCACCCCATCTTTACTTTCAGCTATCAACTGACATAGCTTTTGAGTCAAAAATGGTTGTCCCCCAGTCCAAGCTAAAACTTCTTTAAGTACAGCTTCGGGATTGTCTACCTTATCGATCAATCCTCCTTCTAATGCTTCAACTTCCTGCAACTGAAATCCATTCAATTGAATTGCTCGACCAATATTAAAAGGCGTCCTGGTTTTATCCACAATCAAATCCGAAGGCGTTGCTACTCCCAATAAAGCAAAAGTTAGGTATTTCTGTTCGTGACAAGCGCGTAGGAGAGAGAAAAAATCATCGGTATTAAAAGGTAAACTAATAGTGCTGTCAATTTCATCGAAAAAAATTGCAATTCGTTGGTCAATTAACTCTGGTAATACTGCCTCCAACAATTCACCCAAACGACCAACGGGGGATAAATCTTGTCGTTCCGCTAACCAATTTCGCACATTAATTTGATTAGACAGTCGGAAATTCCGCACCAACCGCATAATAATATCGGCATACCACTGATCCGGAGTTGTATTGCGGTTACCAATTCCAGACAAATCCACCGTTGTGCAAGCAATTCCATCTGCTTGCAATCGCTTCGCCACTTGCACCCGCAGACTAGATTTCCCCATCTGACGACAATTGAGGACGTAACAAAACTCACCGGCTTTTAAAGCATTGTAAAGTTCTTCATCCGCTTGTCGAACCACATAGCTGGGTGCATCAACGGGAAGACGACCACCCACTTGATATTCGTAAGATGAAATCAGTTTTTGCATGGGGGAAAACCTGCTGTGGGTGAAAGCGGGAGGGATAGTAAATTATATCCTTAATTTACAACGGCATCCGAAAAATTGCCGCAAAATCCGCTAGGGAAAAAGAACGACTCTCGCTCGGATGAGGTGAAAACGATGCTTGCCAGATCAAGATTAAAGATATGTTAACGAGCGTACTTAAGACGGCGGCTGTAATTAAAGTACGATTGAGGTTAGACCCTGACTTGTTGTTCATATCGATTGCCTCGCAGTTGCGAATATTATTTTTATAGGATTTGGCAATCGAGTTGTCGATATAGAAAAGTTAAGGAGTTTGAGGCGGAGGGGAACTTAACTTTTCATCAAGCTGCTACTTCTGTTTCGACTTGATCTCAAATTCTGTTGTAGCTGAAGACCAGTAAATTCAGGCTAGGATATGATACTGGTCACTAATTTTTGCTTCAACCATGACAATTTTGACCTTGGAAACCCTCCGCTCTGAAGCAGCAATATTTTCAGTTGCCGAGTCTCAGCACCCAGAACCCCTACTATATGGTGTTACCGACGGGAAAGCTATTGGGACGTACTTGGAGCAAAAGTTTAGACTTTATCTTAGAGATCGGTATGAGTTTATAGAGGGGAATTCAGCAAGTGGCATCGACTTTCCAGGTTTGTTTGTAGACATCAAAGTAACAAGCATTAAGCAACCCCAATCATCGTGTCCCTTCAAATCTGCACGGCAGAAGATTTTTGGGCTTGGGTATTCGCTACTTATTTTTGTCTACGATAAAGCAGATGACAGCACAAACCGCACGGCAACTCTCAATATTTTGCACGCGATTTACGTGAGTGCTGAAAGAACAGCAGATTTCCAGATGACGAGGGGAATTCGCAATATTTTAGAGAATGAAGGTAATAAAGACGACTTAATTGCTTTTCTGCTCGATCGAAACTTGCCCGTAGATGAAATTGAGGCTAGCAACATCGCGGATGAAATACTTAGAAATCCACCCATACAGGGATTTTTGACTATTTCCAATGCTTTGCAATGGAGGCTCCAGTATGGAAGAGCGATCGAACGTGCTGGTCAAGAAGAAGGCGTAATTGCTGTTTATAGAGGTAACCCATGACTCGTACTGCGGAGCAAGTAAAATTAGAATACGGTGATTTTCAGACACCCTTAGAACTGGCTGAGAGAATATGTCAAAAATTGATAGAACTTGATGTCAATCCTGATGTTATAGTTGAACCAACGTGCGGAGTTGGTAATTTTATTGAGGCTTCCTCACGCTTGTTTCAATCAACAAAAAAGATTATTGGAGTTGAATTGAACCCGCATTACATACAGGAAATTAGAACAAAGAAGCAATTTTTACAAGATGAAAGAATTGAGCTTAAATATGCAGATTTTTTTCAATTTGATTGGCGATCGCTTGTAAACCAGTTAAATGGAAAGGCTCTAGTAATTGGCAATTTCCCTTGGGTGACAAACTCACAACAAGGGAGCATTGGTGGTAAAAATTTACCAATAAAAACCAATTTTCAAAACCTTAATGGCTTAGATGCAGTCACAGGAAAGAGCAACTTTGACATCTCGGAATGGATGCTCATCCAAGTGATTCAATGGTTGCAAAAGCGTGATGCTTATCTAGCGATGCTTTGTAAAGCTTCTGTCTCCAGAAAATTATTGAACTATCTTCGTGCTAAAAATCTTAATCTTGCTTATTGTGCCACCTACAAAATAGATGCCAAGAAATATTTTGATGCAAGTGTTGAAGCCTGTTTGTTATTCTGCAAATTCGATTCAGCTCTTTCTAAAAACTACTTCTGTGATGTATTCAGTAGTCTTGAAGACTCAGAATATCACCGAATAGGATATCGAAATAATGTTCTGATTCGAGATCTAGCTTCCTTTGAAAAAATGAGTAAATTTTACGATGCCAGTGCCAGTACAAAATGGCGATCGGGAATTAAGCATGATTGCTCAAAAGTTATGGAGTTTTACCAAATAGATAATACTTTGGTAAATGGACTAGGAGAAGTTATCGATATTGAAACAACCTATCTCTTTCCTTTAATTAAAGGCTCTGCTGTTGCCCAAAGTAGAATCAAAACTACCGATCGATATGTTCTAGTTACTCAAAGATTTGTTGGTGAACCAACTGAATCTATCAAAAATTTAGCGCCTAAAACTTGGAAATATTTGGAGTCTCACGCAAGTTACCTAGATCACAGAAAAAGCAAAATTTACCAAAACAATCCCAGATTTTCTATGTTTGGAGTTGGTTCATACACTTTTGCACCTTGGAAAATTGCGATTTGTGGACTTTACAAGAAATTAGAATTTAGATTAATAGGAAAAATCATGGAGAAGCCTGCTGTTTTTGATGATACCGTATACTTTCTCAGTTTTGATGATGAGCAAGTTGCCTACAAAACTTTCGAGCTTTTGACCTCTCCTGTAGCAATAGATTTTTACTCTTCCTTAATTTTTTGGGATGAAAAGCGCCCGATCAAGTCCAGTATCTTGAATAGCTTAAACTTATCAGCCTTGATAGAGGCAAAAGCTCGGCAAATATAGCGATCGCTCCTAAAACCATAAGCGATCGCTTTTACAAGAACTATGCAAACAAAAATTGAGCAGTATTGGCAGCAGCTAGATTTAGACCAATATTATCTGCGGTAAATCCAGTCACACCGCGCAATTCGGCAAGCAGTTGACCAGAACCAAATCCGCTATTGCCTGCGATGCGATCGCTCAGGTGCAAAGAAGTGCTATTGCCATTAACCACCACATCAATCGCCTCAATTCCTTCAAACTGGAGTAGATCGCCGTCAGGCCGATTAAACTGGTGGATAAGATCGCTACCATCGCCATTGCGATAGACGACGGTATCTACATCGCGATTGCCTCCTAAATACAGGGTGTCATCTCCTGCATTGCCAATTAGGATATCCGCACCAAGTCCGCCATAAAGGGTGTCATCACCATCACCACCCCGCACAATATCGTTGCCACTTAATGCCCGAATAATATCATTACCACCTTGACCGTTAATTGCATCATCAGAGTTGGCAAAGCCACGCACATTATTGTCCAGGTCATTGAGGAAAGTAACCGTATTACGATTCCAAATCTGGTCTTGAGTTGAATCGGCATCGAAGACATCAAAATTGTCCCGCAGTTGGGTATCATCACTAAACACAATGTTGCCAACTTGTCCGTGCTGTCCGCCGGGAATTGGTAAGTTATCCAAATTTTCCAGGGCAAAATTTTTCAGGATAACTTTGGTATCATCAACTCCTTCAAAACTGACTTCTAGATCCACACCAACTTGAGTCAGCAATAGATTTTTAGCAATTAAATCGTCTCCTTTGAATACCAATTCATCAAAGGTAGATAGTATTTCTTCAGAGGGATTGTTACCCCGTCCTACACCTGTAAAGTCTTCAACGATAATTGTGCCATCCCCCCGGTTGACTTTGACTGGGTAGACATTGCCAATGGGATCTCCGGTCGATGCGGTGTTGTTGGAAAATGTGACATTACCAGCATCACCTATAGAGGTACCAATCTGTGCGAAGAAAGCACCCCCTCGCCCCTGTCCATTCTGATGACCCACTCCACCCGTAGCAGAGTTGTTGATAAAGGAAGTGTTCCCTACAATAAAGCGCCCACCATCTGTCACAAACACAGCACCACCTAAACCGGCACCACCGCCGCCCCGTCCGCCAAAGCCTCCAGCTCCGGGGCTATCGCCCGAAAAACTTAAACTTCCGTCGCCCCCAGCACTACCGGCTCCCCCAGATCCAGCAAAGGCTCCTCCAACGCCTCCAGCACCCCCAGCTCCGCCATAACCAGGGTAAATATTGACCCCTAAGATATTGCCGCCGCCACCGCCGCCGCCACCGCCGCCACCACCACCGCCGCCGAAGTCGCCCGCACCGCCATTTCCACCCCGACCACCATTAGTGCCATCACCAAAGTTTCCCGAACCGCCCGTACCGCCACCACCACCACCACCACTACCTCCTCCGGTACCATAGTTGCCAGAAGTGCCGTTGGTACCAGCGCCTCCGTTTACATATCCATCGATGAAACTAATGTAACCACCCCGCCCCCCAAGTCCACCACTACCGGGGACTGCACCAAACCGAGTCCCCCCACCGGCACCACCCCTGAAGCCCGGTTGACCGAATTGAGAGTCGTTGCCGCCACGTCCACCATCCTGGAGATTAAAGCCGCCATTGCCGCCCACAGCCCGGTTCCCGATAAAAGTTACCCCATAAACAGTCACATCACCGCGATTGATAAACAGGGCACCGCCAGCCCCCAAACCGCCGCCGCCGCTCTTTTGTCCATCCCCGCCGTAGCTATAGCCGTTAAAGAATCCCAGGTTAGAGAAGGTGGCTGCTGCTCGATCGACCGCAATAATTTGGGTGCGGTTTTGCCCGTTAAACCCACTGGTGTTTTGACCATTTCCTTGAAAAGTAATTCTCCCTGCATTGCCGGGAATGACGATACGCTCGTTAAGCTGTACAATCCCGTTCAAATTAATCGTGTCATCGCCAAAGGAAGCGATCGCCTGACTGACAGCTTCCCGCAAACTTAATTGTCCGTCATTAGGGTCAACAACATCGTCGTATCGAGTCACTGTAAAGGTTGCCATTTGAGTTTCTCCTAGTTCACTTGTATGGTTGTAGGTTGAAATTGCACATCAAAAATTTCCTGGAATGGCAGTTGCAGATTGCTGCACGGTTCCAGAGGAATATGGGTGAGAAGGTGGGAAAACCTTGATGCGATCGCTAATTCTCAGAACTTACGCAAAAATTCTGAATGTAGGGTGCGTTAGCGCTAGCGTAACGCACCGCAACACCACATATGAAGTTGCTGCGTAAGTCCTAATTCTGTTATACGAGTTCAGCCTTGCACAGTCGATACAGAAAAGTTAAGGAATTTGCCGATCTCGGAACTTAACTTTCCCTTCGTTTCCCAAAAACTAAAAATTTAAGCCACAGGACTTACCTTCGTGTCACAATCGGTGGTTGGTGCGTGACGTCAAAAGTCTCATTGCTAAGTTCAAATATTCTCGCAGCGTCACGCACCCAAAAGAAAAAATATGCCAGCCCTTGTAAGTCCTAAGTCACTGAAAAATGAGTGTTATTGATCGCTACCCGATTATTAAGAGTCGCAATTTGCACCGCAGCAATAGTCCCCGTCCCATCGGCATCAAAGAATAAAGCCCCAGTCGCACCATTATAGATGAAACGATCGAATGCGTCTGTTGCAGTCGTTCCCAAGACAAATTGCTCGGTTGTAATTCCGACTCCCGCGACTAAACCACCTCCAAAACCACTGGCAGAAATCGCAATTGAATCACCTTGAGAAAGAGAAAAATCAGCAATGTTATCTATACCTTCATTGGGGGAATTAAACCTAAATCGATCGGCTCCAGCGCCTCCATTGAGAGAGTCATTGCCTAAGCCTCCCACCAATAAATCATTACCTCCAGCACCGATTAAAGTATCATTACCACTAGCTCCATTGAGAATGTTAGCAGCAGCATTACCTTGAATTCGATTATCGAGATTATTACCCGTACCATCGATCGGATTATTACCAAGGAGATAGAGCATTTCTAAATGATTACCCAGAGTATAGGTAATCGTAGATTGAACGCGATCGCTGCCTTCGTTGGCATTTTCAGTCACAACATCGCCAAGATCGTCAACAAAGTAAATATCGTTATTTGCACCACCAAAAAGACTATCAGCACCTGCTCCCCCGTTGAGAGTATCGTTACCCGCACTACCGATCAAGGTATCGTTTCCCTCATTACCCAAAAGATTATCTCTACCCGTACCCCCATCAACGAGATCGTTACCTAAACCTCCATCAATTAAGTCATCTCCGCCAAGACCATTAATTGAATCTTTGAAAGCAGTACCCGTAATAGTATCGTTACCAGCAGTCCCGTTTAAAGGCACAAGTAATTCAACTGCACCAATGTCAATTATCCCACTTTGAATGCGTGCTTCTCCCCGTTGATCGGTTGCTCCCGCAGCTACAGCATTACTTCCGCCATCGATTGCCGGACTACCCGGTAACGGTGCATGAGTTAGGGTTGGCCCGCCATTATTTTGCAGCGGGCCGAGTAATGGATCGCCGCCGATGAGGTTGTTAGTGCTACCAGCCGCAAGATTCCCACTGAGATCGACACCGTTATTTCCGGCAACAATCGAATTTTGTATTACAGCCGTACCAGAGGGACTCACAGCGCTTATCATGATGCCTGCGCCATTATTTGCAGTGTTGGCGGTTAAAGTCGTGTTAATGACTGTGGCGGATGCACCCAAAGATAAAGCTAAACCGCCCCCTGTAAAAGCGGCAGTATTTCCGGAAAAAGTGCTATTTCGTGCCTCTAAGGTACTGCCAGAATCGAAAATGATAATACCTCCTCCATTTCTCTCGGTACGGTTGTTGATGATTGTGCTGTTAGTGAGGGTAACTTGGGCGCTGCGAGCAGAGATTGCTCCACCCGCATTTGCAGCTGTATTGCGATCGAAAGTACTGCTGTCGATATTTGAAGTTCCCTGAAATTGACTAATTGCACCACCTCCTAACCCTGCTGTATTGTCGCGAAAGGTGCTGTTGAATACTGCCAAGGAATTATTGGGATTTATGCTGAAAATTGCTCCCCCAGCCAGCGATGACACATTATTTTTAACTAGGCTATTGATGATGGTCAGACTTTCTGCGTTCGCAATAGCACCACCCCCTGCCGACGCGGGCGCACTTCCTCTTGTTAAGGTTAATCCCGCGATCGTCACGCCAATCGCATTTTCTGTGCCATCATCCACGTTAAAGATGCGGGAGTTGCTATTGGCATCAATGGTCAAGTTTTCTGCACCTAACCCAATAATATTGAGGTTGTTAGTAATATTTAACTGTCCGAGAGTTAGAGTAATCGTACCGCCACTTAAGCCACTGCTGAATAAGATTGTATCAGCCCCAGTCGTGGCATTGGCAGATGCGATCGCTTCTCGCAGTGATAGTCCCGAACCGCCAGAACCACCGTCGTTTTCATCGTTCAATGTGGTAACTAAAAAGTTTGCCATTGTTGTTTCTCCTCCACTATTGTATGGTTATGGGTTGAAATTGCACGCGAAACATTCCCCCGAACGGCAGTTGCAGCTTGCTGCACGGTTCCAGAGGAATATGGGTGGGAAGGTTGGAAAACCCTGGTGCGATCGCCATCGCTTGCTACTGCGGTGGCAAACGATTGCGATCGCTAATTCTCAGGACTTACGCAAAAATTCTGAATGTAGGGTGCGTTAGCGCTAGCGTAACGCACCGCAACACCACATATGAAGTTGCTGCGTAAGTCCTAATTCTGTTATACGAGTTCAACCCTGCACAGTCGATACAGAAAAGTTAAGGAATTTGCTCATCTCGGAACTTAACTTTCCTTTCATCTGCCAAAAAGAGAGTTCTTTTATTCAAGTAATATTATGTCGGCTTGCATTAGCGAGCGCGCTCTTGTTAGGCAGTGAATTATAGCATAAAAATTAAATTTTTTGTCAAACTCTATACAGAAATGTACCTAACGCACCCTGCTAGTGATGTGAATATTGACGGACTGGTTGGTGGGTTATAGTATGTAGCTAAGGTTACAAGATACTTTTGCCGAAACGTTATAGAGAGTTGTTATGAGCGGCGATCGCAATATCAATACGGGGGGCGGCACGTATAACGAACGCAATATCAACATGGGAGGCGGCACTTATAACGAAGCCGTCTACGGCAATTCCATTAATATTCAGGGTAATTTTATAAATATTAATCAGGCTATTTCTCAAACTGCTGTACAGATTCGTGACAAGTTAGTTAATTTTGAAAAACAGGGCTATACACCTGAAGAAGCTCAAATAAAAGTTGCGGATGAGTTAAAAAGTCAATTGGATAGACCTGGATTCAAGCAACACCTAAATCAGTTAGGGCGCTATGTCAGCAATGAAGCAGCCAACGGTGTAATTGGTGAAATTGCTGTCATTGGGATAAAAGCAGTGCTAGGATTGATTGGAATTCCCTTGCCTTAACGTCCAGATTTTGGGCGGTAGACATAGAGAATGAATAAATTTCCCGATCATTGGCGGTATTATTTCTCTAGTTTAAGCTTTGCTACGGCTGGCGCTATCCTGCTTTGGAATCTAAATCCATCGACAATTTTACCGGGAATAATTTTATTCTTGGTAGCCTGTTGTTTTTATTTTTTTGGTGCTAAAGCTGAACGGAAAAGCCCTACAACTCGACAGCTTTATGACGCTCGAAAAAATGTTAACATCCGCACCACTGATATGGGTGGTGGAACTTACAACGAACAGATTCAAGGTGACTACATTACAATTCAAGGCAATGAAATCCATATTGGCTACAATCTTTCTGAACTAAGCGATGCTCTTGCCAAAAGTTTAGAATCGCTCCAAAATCAGGGATATAGCCAAAAAGTTGCTGAGCAACAAATCGTTGATGAATTAAAACCTCAAGTTATCAGTAATCCCATAATTAGGCGCAAGATATTGCATTGGAAAAAATCTTTAAGGGGTCCTACAAGGCGGGCTACTAAAGAAACTAAATCCTTAGAAAGAATCGCGGAGCTTGTAACTGAAACCTCTTCGCAAGCAGATTACGACCTAACTCAAGGTGCAATGGGAGACTATAGACAGCTGGAGGATTTTCTTAAAGCAAAAGCTTGGAAAGATGCTGATGAAGAAACAGTGAGGGCAGTTCTTGGACTAATGCCTAAAAGTCGATCTTCATATATTGATGTTGATGAAATTCCAAGCAGCGATATAAAGAAAATTGACAAACTATGGGTTAAATATAGCAAAGGGCGGTTCGGTCTTAGCGTGCAGCAGCGTATCTGGGAAGACATCGTAAAGAAAGATAAAAATAAAAAGGGCAGCATTGATGAAAATACCTATATTGCCTTTGCTGATTACGTTGGTTGGCCTAGAGAAAGTAATCGTATTTATCATGTGAATATTCATTACTCCTCAAAGGCACGCGAAGGGCATTTGCCAGCAAAGTTGCATTATCGTTCACACTACTCTGATTCTAATTACAGTCATTTTGAGCGATGCGCTTTTGATGAATTAATGGAACGGAATTACAGCCACTATTTTTCTATTACCGCGTGGCTAAAACGGTGGATATTTAAAGAGTGAATTAATTTTTATAAACGATATTAGACCGCTGTCTGCGCTGACTAATCGGTAAGTTTCTGCTGTCTCGCGGTTTAGTTAGTGAAGGGATAATTGTGCGGTGGATGTTGCTCAATAGAATGCAATACTCGTCGGAGGTTGACTACTCCATTTCTGTTCAGTTGTAGGCGCTCGATGGTGGCACGTCCTGTAGGTGTTAAACCTAGCATTTGAGTAGAGTCGTTACTCCAAGTGAAATGGTCGCGCCAGTTTTGTTGTCGAGGATGATAAAGCGGTACAGATTCACCTGTAATGGGGTCGATTGCCTCAGTATGATTGTATTTGAAATTGTTACACCCTTGACAAGCAACCGCAAGGTTATCCAAGTTGCTGGTACCACCTTTTGAGCGGGGAATAATGTGTTCGATGGAGAAGGGATCGGGAGAAAATTTGGCTTGGCTGAGGCAATATTCACAACAACTGCTCGCACGTTGTTGAATCAGTTGTCGTTGCTGCTGTGTGAGGCGGGATTCAGGCATAATCCATCACTTCAGGAGCGGGATTAATTCCGAGAGTCTGCATTAGATCTGTCAGAGATTGGTTGCGTAGGTTTGCCAGTTGGATCAGCGCTTGGATGCGAGCGACATTGAGGTTTTCAAGGCGATCGCTCAGTTGGATCAGCTGTTCGCGTTCTTCGGGACTAAGGATTTCAGCGCGACGTTTGGCGATCAGAGTATGGTACTGCTCCCAAGTTGACGTACAGAAACCGATATTAATTTGTTGCAGCAGATCGGCTTCTGTGGGTTGAGAGGTTGGGAGACTCAGAAGGCGTTCTTGGAGGGTATTTAGGATATAGCGATCGGGTTCTAGTCCTTGTTTAGCGGCTTCGGTGCGAAGCTTTTGTTCGAGTTCTGGAGACAGAGTGAGGTTGATGGTTGTCATGTTTTTATTGTAGGTACAATCTACTTAATGTTAGCCTAGCCCTTTTTTTGTTGAGCTATAATTCTAGCCGTCGAGACATAACCTAACGCACTATAGAGCAACTAAATCGGACTTAGTTTTTAATTCCTAAAGCGCAAACGACAGAAACAGGTTGCATAGATTTTGTTTCTAATCGCACCTGTTCAAACCCAGCAGAAATTAGGGCATTGACCAGAAATTCGCCAGTTGCTTGAGCAGTCGCTTCGGTGGCATTAGGGATTCTGGGTTGGATGGCGATCGCTATTAATCCTCCTGGTTTGAGAACTCGATGTAATTCTGTTAAAACTTCCACTGGATTCGTCCAAAAATGCGCTACGTTGATGCAAAAAACCTTGTCGAATGTCTCGCTAGGGTATGGAATTTTTGATGCATCAGCACATTGTAATTCTACTCGTTTAGCCTTTATTGCGATCGCATTCCGTTGGCTGGCTTGTTGTACCATTACCTCGGAACGATCGATGCCTGCTACAAATCCTTGCGGCACAAGTCTCGTTACCCGATATATATCTGCGCCAGATCCAAAGCCAATTTCCAGAACGCGATCGCTTGGTTGCACATTGAGCAATCCAATTACCCACTCACTCCGTTGACGATTTTTAATTGCCATCAACTGACCAATACACCAACCCAGCCAACCCGTCGGCTTACCAAATTGCTGGAAAATACCAGTAGGTTTGCAGGCAGCAGGGCAAGATTCCAGGGAAATCGGAGCCTTACTCATAAGTTTTCCTCTAATTCTGTCACAATCCGATTATGACAACTAAGTTGCGATTATGACAACTAAATTGTCATAGGTAGACAAGACCGTGGCAGGGGAAAAATAGTGTTTGAAAGTTACTAATCGCTAATTGCTAGTTGTTTTTTTCGCTATTAGCCATTAGCCATTAGCAGTCATAACGATATAATTAGCAACTTGGGTGACTATTCATTCATATTCAGGTTCTGTTTCATCTCTGCACCAATAGCACGAGCAGCAGGATCGGAACTCTGTAGCAATGTATTTGACACATTTATTTGATCGACTTGGCTGCGATTTTGACTGAGTTTGTACTTACCTTCCAATCGAGTAACAGTCATCTCAAACCCGACAATACCATTCATCATCCCTTGACGGAATTGATTGGATAAATTGTGCCAATGGGATTTGTAGTTAGCTTCGTAAGTGTTTATCATTTCATTTATCATCTTGTCCATCGATTCTGGCGCATCATTAAGGGTGATAATTTTCGGCACACCATAAGCATGAACGGCAATATAGTTCCACGTGGGTACGCTCTCGCGTTTTTCGTATAAGCTCGGAGAAATGTAAGCGTGCGCTCCAGTGAAGATAGCTAGTGAATCAACCGTTTCAAAGGCTTGCCATTGATGGTTTTGCTTTGCAAGATGACCGAATAATTTAACGACATTATCTTGGGTTGCGATGACGAAAGGAATATGTGAAGCACAAGGTACACCGTCTACAATCGATACTAAAGTGGCAAAACTGTTGGCTCGCATAAAAGCGAGCAGTTTATCAACATTGTCTTCTTGAAAAGCAGTTGGTCTGTACATAAGAACCTTGAGTTGTATTGCTGTTCTACATCTTGCACCAGGGCGTTGTTAGGCGGGTGGATTAAAGTGACCAAGTTGTTTTAATCCATTCAAATTGTCCCACACTGCCCAAGCTTCTACGATTTGATTGTCCTGTATTCGATAGATGGCAAGGTAATCTGCTATCATTTTTTTTCCGCTTGGCGGATACTTTCCCATCCAACCTTTTTGCGTTCCCTGGAATCGTTGCCGTACTGCTACTTTATCTCCTTCGGCAAGCATGTCTTCAATGCTTTCTTTTGCATCAGGAAATGTTTCTAGTTCGCTGCGGAGAAATGCTTTAAGTTGATCTCGATTGCAGATTTCAGGTTGATCGCCAGCTTTGCTGTATCGCACGAAGTTGGGCGCGACTAATTGATCGAGTTTGTCCCAGTTTTGTTCGTTAATCGTATCCACGAAATCTCGCACAATAGCTTTGATTTTGTTTGGCTCGATAGAAGACATAGTTTTTCCTCCTTTTCTTGTGCATCTATTTTAGATCTGTTGGCATTTGAGCCACTTATATTGCTTCCACAATAATCTCTGTTTTTACCGAATTTGCCAGGAAACAGCTATGATGGGCTTCTTCGTGCATTTCCTCAACCTGTTTGTCGGTGGGTAAGTTGTCCCCAGAAAAGATCGCTTGTGGACGTAGATAAATTTTGGCGATCGCTAACTTTCCCTCTTGATTTTTTTGCATCACACCGATGGCGCGATCGCTATAGCTATCAACGATAAATTTCCTTTTGGCTGCAATAGAAAGAAACCAAAGCATGTGACAGCTTGATAAAGAAGCAATAAAAGCTTCTTCCGGGTCAACACAGGCAGCATTAGAATAGGGTACGGGAACAACATGTGGCGAGGCAGAAGCAGGAATCTCTACTCCTCCGTCAAATTGCCAAATATGTTCGCGACTGTATTTGTTATCGGTGAATTTAGCTTGGTTACGCTGCCATTGAACGATTGCAATATGCTCAGACATTGCCAGTTTCTCGGTAAACTACTTTAATTTTAGCTTAAGACATTTCAGATTTAGACTCTAAAAGAGCCTTGACAGTTTGAACTATAACTGATTCATTCTGAAACTCAGAATTATCAATTTCCAAATCCCAAGGAAGATCGACGAGCAATGCACGCTCGTTAATTTCTCTCAATCTGTTGTCTAAAACAGGAATGTGGGCTGATGTATCTCTTGTCATTACTCGTTCGATGCAGGTATTCATTGGCGCTTGTACGTGGATGAGGAACACGCGAAATCCTTGGCGTAAAGCAGTTAGCAATTCTGAGAAAGTATGAGCTGTTCCTGTAGACTCAATGCAAAGGGTAGGATATTCTTCTGCTAACCGAGCAAGTTCTGTTAACACAATTTGGAATCCTCGCTTCTCAAGGGCAATTCCTTGCAATTCTGGCTCTAACCTCATCACTTCCAGGAATATAGGCTCAACCCGGAGAAATTTTACGTCTAGATATTTCTCCAGAACAGTACCGATAAATGTCTTGCCAACTCCCTTTAACCCAACCAGCATCAACAAATTGCATTGTTTTGTATTTGAAGATAAGTACATATATAACTTATACCAATTCTCTGTAAATTATTGCGAACCTAAGCAGATCTGCATCATTTAAGCAACCTCTAAACCACAGCCTCTACAGATAATTCAGAGAGCTAACTAGCCGTTAGCTCTCAATCCAATGCGAACAACGGTTGAGCTAACTGTAACGGTTTAGATAGGGCGCTTAAAATAGGCGGCAACCCCATAAACTGTACTCTCTCCACCTCCTAATGGAGCTACCGCAACAAGCTCCCATTGCTTTTGTGCCATGTGATTCAAAAAATCTGTCCAATATTTCCCCTTCCATTCGGAAACTTCCTCACCCTGTATGCGGAGCCAATTAATTTCCTGAGTCCATCCTCTGCCTACCCAACTATAGGCAACGCTGCAATATTCAACCATTTATGTATCTCCATTTTAGTAGTTTGTAGATTCAGATTTTGCATCTGTGCCATTAGCCCGCCAGGGAATAAATTCCCTGGCTAATAGCGAAAGTCCATTAAAATGGACTGATACCAAATCCGAGTGAAAAACATTGGCATCAATAACTGGTATTGAGTACTGATGACCAATGCTAAGTTTAACTTCATGAGATTTACTCTATGTTTCGGATTACAAATGCAGCCATTTTCAGCCGGTGCGATCGCCAGGTAGGGAACATCCCAAAAGCTTTGAGTTAGCGTCAAAATTTACTGGTGTTCCCTACGACAATCAATCGCACTTACGCAAATAACAACTCTGTTGTATTCCCAGCCATCAAACTCCCACTCAGATTATCTGACATCAACTTAGCGATTTCATTGGGCGTCGGTAACAATTCATCGCGTAAGGTACTAAAAGACACAGTGCTGAAACCCGACTGAACGCTACTACCATTTAACACCGGATCGAATGAGGTAATGGGATTCCCCACGAGTTCAAATGCACCGATATCAACAGCATCTTGTGGACGGATAATGCCGCGCTGATCGGTTGTTGGGGCGTTGTTGTTATTGCCTGCATCAATTGCCAGACTCCCTGGCAGCAAGGCGTGGGTGAAGGTTGCACCGCCGTTATCTTGCAAAGTACCGATTAAAGGATCGATGGGATTTGCTGCTGTACCAACGATGTCGCCATTCAATCCGTTGGTGAATCCAGCGACACCATTACTATTACCAATTAGGTTATTTCCTCCACTGGTAAAGGGGGCGATCGCTCCTATATCATTGTTATTCCAATTACCTGCTACGATGCTGTTAGTAACGGTGGCGGTGCTGCCCGTACCGTTAAACAAACCATTGCCGTCCCCATTGCCTACATTTGCTGTAATCGTGCTGTTAATAACGGTAGTGTTAGCAAGGTAGGCAGCAATGCCGCCAAAGTTCTCGGCAAAGTTGTCGCTGATGGTACTGTTGATGATAGTTGCAGTGCCGCGATCGTTGTCAATTCCACCGCTGTACGTTTGACCAACATTACTATTAATGGTGCTATTAGTGACGGTTAGCGTGCCGCCATCGTTGTTGATACCACCGCCTTCACTCAAGGCTAAATTGGCAAAGATCGTGCTGCGATCGACAGTCAAATTTCCTCGGTTTAAGATACCGCCGCCGTGACTGTTGGCAGTGTTGCTATCGATTGTGCTGTTGCTGACTGTGGCGTTGCCAATATTGAAGATGCCGCCACCAAAATTTGCGGTGTTGGTAGTTATTGTACTGTTATTAACGGTAAGGTTTTCGCTGTTAAATATAGCGCCGCCATCGCCGGTTGTGGTGCCGTTGGTAATCGTTAATCCATCGATAGTTACATTAATGCTGGTATTTAGATCGCCATCATCGATATTGAAAACGCGGGAGACATTATTACCGCTAATCGTGAGGTTGTTGGCACCTAATCCTTGAATGGTGAGATTTTTGGCGATCGCAAGTTCTCCCGAAGTCAAAGCGATCGCTCCACCAGCGAGGTTGTCATCAAAGTTAATCGTACCGCCAGCATTGGTGAAGAAAATCGCCTCGCGCAGCGATACATCTCCGGGTGTTAAATCGCCGTCGAATTCATCATTTAAGGTAGTTACTGTCAAGTTTTCAGGGCGAAATTCCACTGCCCCAATATCAACTCCCAAACCTTGAGGACGAGAGATGCGACGCTGATCCAGGGTGTTTGCGGCATTAGGATTGCCATTATCAATTGCTGGACTATCGGGAAGAGGAACGTGAGTAAAAGTAAAACCGCCATTATCTTGCAAAGGACTCAATCTAGGTGCAATGGGATTTGTAAATGTACCCACAATGTCCCCATTAACGCCATTACTAAAACCGCTACCGCCATCTCCATTACCAATTAAATTAAAGCCATTGCTAGTAAAAACACCATGAATGTCGCTGCTTACACGAGTGGCGCTGGTATTTCCGGCAACAATCGTGTTGCTTAGTGCAATTGTAGCCCCAGATAAGTTGGCAATACCACCACCGGATGAACTCGTGATGTTGTTAGTAATGGTGCTATTAATAATAGTGGCATTGGCGCGATCGCTGTTAATTTCAAGACCAATGGGATTGGCATTAAGAATCCCACCCCCGTCGCCACCGATATTAAC
>DNGJ01000060.1:619-9351 GCA_003486305.1 Cyanobacteria bacterium UBA11371 | reverse complement strand
TGAAATTAAATCTCTTTACCCTAATGGTATGTTAGGATTTCAGAGTAAGGATTATTTTCGGTTTTACAAACGTTTCTCCGAATCTAGACCTCTACACCCTGTGATTCTGGAGATATTTCATGTCTATTTACGTTGGTAATTTATCTTACTCGGTAACCCAAGAAGACCTGATCCAAACATTTGCAGAATACGGCAAGGTGAAGCGCGTTCAGCTGCCTACAGACCGGGAAACGGGTCGGGTGCGGGGTTTTGCTTTTGTAGAAATGGACACAGAGGCAGAAGAAGCCGCAGCAATTGAAGCGCTGGATGGTGCTGAATGGATGGGTCGTGACCTCAAGGTAAATAAGGCTAAGCCTCGGGAGGAAAGAGGATCTTCCGGCGGTAACTGGTCTGGCAATAATAGATCTTCTCGACGCTACTAAGCGGTTAGATTAGAGATTAAACTTTTCAAGTCTTGAGGGCAGACAAGGCGTCTGCCCTTTTTGTCTAGCTCCAAGTCAGCGAACCAATTAAGGAGGTAGGATGACCCAAGTAATTCCCGGAGAAAATGAAGGAATTGAGTCAACGTTGCGTCGATTTAAGCGAGAAGTTTCTAAGGCGGGAATTTTCCCCGATATCAAGAAGCACCGTTTCTTTGAAACGCCGATAGAAAAACGCAAGCGTAAAGCAATAGCTAAGCACAAACAGGGTAGAAGGCGATCGGGTTATTGATCCCCAAAACCCCTAAAACTCCTATCGGCACCATGATTCTTCAAGCACACAAGCAAGGGGACAAAAACCGAGGTCAAATCTTTGACCTCACTGGTAAAAATTACCCGTTCTTAGTTGAAGTCTTGCAACATCTTAAGGATAGGAAGTTAATCGAAACCTACTGCGTGACTGTAGCGCTCTAAATACCTCAAGGACTCTATGAACATCAAAGAACTCTTAAGCCGATACATGGCGGGGCAAAGGGATTTTAGGAATCTGAACCTAATAGCAGCAAACTTGAGGAATACGAACCTGAGTGGGGCGAATCTGAGTGGCGCAAACTTAACGAAGGCAAATCTCACCAGAACCAATTTGAGTTATGCCAATCTAACGAATGCTAATTTGACGGGCGTCAATTTAACCGAAGCAAACCTGACGAATGCCAATCTAACTGATGCAAATCTGACGAATGCAACCCTCAGTAGTGCAAACCTACGTGGGGCAATTATACCGGATGCAGTCAGGCTCAGCTTAATGTCTAATAGCCCCAAACCTTCTCTGACTAAGGATTAGGGAAGAACGCGGCGTTGCTCGATAGCGACCAGATCTGGCAACGCCCTTGTTTTTGATGATGGATAGCTGGATTGCCTAACTGCCAAGCTGTTTGGAGCGAGTAGCAGCGGCTTTAACTGCCTCAATCAAAGCGGAACGGAAACCAGAACGCTCTAACTCGGCAATTCCGGCAATTGTAGTACCGCCGGGGCTGGTGACTCGGTCTTTGATCTCGGCGGGATGAAGTCGGGAATCTTTCAATAATTGAGCGGTACCGAGTACGGTTTGCAAGGCTAATTGAGATGCGATCGCTCTTGGTAACCCCGCCGCGACGCCCCCATCGCTAAGGGCTTCCACCAAAATTGCCACGTAACCAGGCCCAGAACCCGATAAACCAGTCACTGCATCCATTAACGATTCTGGTACTTCCACCACTTCGCCCACGGCTTTAAACAGGTGCTGAGCCTGTTCTAGATGATGTAGTTGCACGTGCTTACCGGGAGCGATCGCAGTCATTCCCGCGCCTACCGTTGCCGGGGTATTCGGCATGGCGCGGATCGCAGGCACAGTTGGAAAAGCGGCTTCCAACTTGCTCAAGGGAACCCCCGCCAAAATCGAAATCACCAGCGAAGGCATCATCGCAGTAGCTGACAACTCTGCTGCGACTGTCTCGAACACCTGGGGCTTAATTGCCAAAAACAGCACTTCCGCCGCTACAGCCCTTGCCACTTCTTGATTTTCAGCCGTCACGTAAACGCCGTACTGCTGCACCAAAAAACCGCGACGTGCGGGCTGTGGTTCGCTGACGATAACCTCCTGGGGTTGATAAATCCCCCGAATAATTAAGCGGGATAATAAAGCTTCTGCCATTACCCCGCCACCAATGATGCCAAACTTTATAGTCATTATTACTTACTTATCAGTAGCCATTAGCCATTAGCCATTAGCTTTTAACTAATGACTAATGACTAATGACTATACTGCTAATTTGACCCAACCATGCGCGGTTCGGTTGCCCAAGCGGGAGCGGGCGTTGTGGCGCGGGGTGCGCGTACTTGAGCTTGAGGTACTTCGTGGACGACACCGGCTTGGGTGCTGACTTGGACGCAGCTGGGGGTAAACAGGAAGATGCTCTCGCCGATGCGTTCTTGATGACCGTCTAGAGCGTAGGTGCCACCAGCGATAAAGTCAACTGCGCGTTGTGCTTGGTCGGGGTCCATCATGGTCAAGTTTAATACCACCGACTTCCGTTCCCGCAAAGCTTGAATTGCCTGGGGCATTTCTTCAAAAGTGCGCGGTTCCATTACCAACACTTCCGAGATGGCGCTGGTAACTCCGGGCATTCCAATCACGTTATTCATTGTAGGGGCTGTTACTCCTGTATCTGGTACTACATTAACCCGATCGCGCATCCGACGACGTTGGCGGCGTTCTTCTTCCGAATTTGGTTGGGCAATTTCTTGCTGTTGTTGCTGTTGTTGTTGTTCTCGCTGTTGTTGTTGATAGGGGTTTTGGTAGGAGTCCCCATCGTCGTCGTAGTCGTAGTCGTAATCTGCTGGCTCGTTAATGCCAACAAATTCTCTTAACTTGCTAAAAATGCCAGCCATTGTTATTCACGCTCCATCACTACTGGATTTACATTTAGCTCAAAAGAAGGGACAGTTGACAATTTTAAGTTTTTTTTCAAGTCCCTCTGAGAAAATTTTCCGGAAAATTTTTCGGGGTCAAACTCAAGGATGACCAGAGCGAGCCTTAATTTCAGCTTGTTGCACTTTGTACAACTGTGGGTTTATGGGATACTCGTGACGCTGTGAGGCGATCGCGAGTGGTTGGTTGAGACTTTAACCAATTAACTGAGCCAATAGTATACCTTAGACAGTTGGTTTGAATACGCCGCGAGCTAGAATTTGCGGCTGGAATCGGCAACACAGAGAGTTTGGCACGATTCTAACCTATGTTCGCCATGCTTAAAAGCGCGCTTCACTAGTTTCTCAGTTAAGTTGGTCTAGAGCCAAATAAAATGCTTCCCAAGCGAATCATTGTCGCACCCTGTGCGATCGCCAGCTCGTAATCATCCGACATTCCCATCGAGAGGTGCTGCAAGTCAATCCGCGACCACTGCTGTTGTTGGATTTCTTGCGCGAGTTGGCGGGTACGCTCAAACAAGCTGCTGATTTCTGCCGGATTCAAATCTATGGGAGGAATTGTCATTAACCCTCGGATTTGTAAGTGTTCAAATCGATCGAGTTCTCTTAGAGCGGCTTTTAATTCGGCGAGGGAAAAGCCGTATTTATTGGGATCGAGAAGCAGTTTGACTTGCAAGCAAACTTGGGGCGAGAGGGACATCTGTGCCGCGTAAGCATCGCATTGCTGGGCTAACTTTAAACTATCGATCGAGTGAATCCACTCAAATAGCTCTAGGGCTTTTTTAACTTTATTGCTTTGCAGGTGCCCGATCAGATGCCAGGTAATATCGGGTAAATCTAACAGCTGGGATTGTTTAGCTGCGGCTTCTTGCACGCGACTTTCGCCAAAGTCGCGTACCCCGGCTGCATAAGCTTCCCGCATGGCATCCACCGATACCTGCTTGGTGACGGCAATTAACCTTACCGATGCAGGTATCTGTTCGCGGATTGCGGCGATGCGAGAGGATATCGTGTCGGAATTGTGGGATCGGATCATTAGAAAGTGCGCTGGTGAATCACCAATAGCTGATCGTACTCCTGGGATTGACCCATGCGTCGCAGCACTCGCAGGCGGTTTTCTACTAAAAAGCGGGCATCGGCGCGCCCGATGGGTTCGCAAGTGATGCCATCACCTCTAGATGTGACTAAAAAAAACAAGCGTTGGGCATAGAGGGTGGTGAACAATTCCTTGTTCTCGTCCACTACGCAGACCCGGAAAAGCAGGCCAAAGGTAGGATGGTTCAGGTAAGTTTCGCTCATTCAGGCTAGGCGTCGGCAAATAATAGCTTAATTCCAGCAGATAATAACTTGATTGGAGCTTCAGCTTGACAAGTAAATGGTATTTGAAAGAGGGAGAAAAGTTGAGGTGAGATATCTGTAGCGTTTTCCCAGAAAAAGGGTATAGGATTTTACAGAATTTTTGGTAAAAATAGGGATTTAGGTTGAACAATAGTGAAACCCAACTTAGAATTTTATGTTTTGAGCTTGATGAATTGCTGCAAGTTGTGCTTGAGCTTTGTGAAGCGACTCGAACCATTCTTTTTCCGGATCGCTGTCGGCGACGATCCCGGCTCCCACTTGACCCCAAACGATATTGCGATCGCGTGAGGGGGAATTATTCTGATTCGCAAATAGCAGGGTGCGAATGAATATATTTAAGTCTATGTTACCGCCCCGATCCAGATAGCCGCAGGAACCATAGAATAAATTGCGCCGCACTGGTTCTAATTGTTCAATAATTTCCATACAGCGTACTTTGGGACAGCCGGTGATGGTGCCGCCGGGAAACAAGGCGCGGATCAAGTCCACGGAATCGCAATTCGACTGCAAGGTGCCGGTAATATTACTGACAAGGTGCATGACGTGGCTGTAGCGTTCGATGGTGAGCAATTCATCGACGACAACCGATCCCCAGTCGCAAACTCGCCCTAAGTCGTTGCGCTCTAAGTCAACGAGCATGATATGTTCGGCTCTTTCTTTGACATTGGCGAGCAAGTCTTGGGCTAGGATCGCGTCTTGCTCTGGGGTAGCGCCCCGCGATCGCGTCCCTGCGATCGGTCTTGTCTGACAGGTACGTCCCTGCAATTGTACCAGTCGTTCTGGAGAACAACTGATCGCCGATCCCCAAGGTGTCTGCCAGTAGCTAGCAAACGGAGAAGGATTGATTTGTTGCAACGAGCGATAAATTGCCCAGCTATCGGCGGTGGTATAAGCTTCAAACCGGGCTGAAAGATTAGCCTGAAAAATATCCCCTGCTTTAATATATTTTTTCGCTTGTCGAACGGCGTCTTCGTATTCAGTTTGGGAGGTGCAGAAACGGGGCAGAAGATTTAGGGTTTCGGACTCCCCCCTTGTCAAGGGGGGGTAGGGGGGGATCGAATTTAGCTGACTTTGTAGTTGATCGAGTTGTTTTTCCTCAGTTGCAGCTAGCCATAAAATTTGCTCCCAATGGTCGAGAACGGCGAAACATTTTGGTTCGTACCAGTAAGCAATTGGGAAAGGTAGGGGATCGGGTTTTAATTTGGGTAGCCGTTCGATTTCCCAAGCTAAATCGTAACCCAGCCAACCCAACCAACCGCCTGTGAAGGGAAGATTTTTAGCAGGTGAGATCTTGGGATCTTGGGCAGGTGAGCAGGTGTTATTTTCTGTTGCTCTGGCTTTTTGGAGCAACTGACGTAAAAAGGGGAGAATATTGCCGAGAGAGGGCGTCCATAGGGCTGGCGAGCCGTTTAAAATTCGGGGTGTGCCAGCACAGATGGAGTAGCGAGCTAATTGAGATTGGGTAGGGATTTTTTGCTCTGCTATGCTCTCACTTTCCCACCTGCTCGCTTGCTCACCTGCTATCTTACGAACTGCTGAAGGGGAAGGGCTTTCTAGGAGGGTAGCGATCGCACCTGCTTTGAGAAATAAGGCGGCGAATACTTCGCTTCCGGTGCGGTTTTCTAAGGGAAGCGATCGCCAATACCAAGGTTGTAACAATTCCATCACAAACTTCCGCTGCTATTACCCCAAACTATCCTCGCTCCCCAGAATAAAGCTAATCCGGCTAAAGTGAGCCAGTCGGCTGGGTGCAGGCGCAATTGATGCCACTGGACGCGATGAGTGTTCGGACTGGTAAAACCTCTTACTTTCATGGCGCTGGCTATTTGTTCGGCTCGCAGTAATAGATTTTCTAACAATCGCTCGGCTACGAGCAACCAAACTTTTATACTCCTACGCAATCCGAGTTTGTTCCAATTAATTGCCCGCGTCCACACCGATCGCCCTAGATTTTGCACTTCTTCTAATACTAGGGGAATAAACCGCAGGGATAAAGTTAAAGTTAGGGCAATTTCGGTTACAGGCCAGTTTAACCAACGCAGGGGACGCATTAAACTTTCGATTCCGGCGGTTATTTCTTCCGGGGCTGTCGTGAGTAGGTACAAGTTGGTGCTGTAAATTAAGGTAAACAGCAAGGTACTAACCCGAATTCCTAAATCTAACGAGCGGCGAGTAATCGTAATCGGCCCTTGTTTAAATAGGATGTAGCTGTATTCTTGGGAACTGGTAATCGGTAATCGGTAATTGGTAATTGGTAATGGGGAATTGGTAGTTCTCCCCTGCTCCCCAACAGGGGCGGGTTTAGTTAAATTGTCTGAAAGAGTTTTAGAGTTATTGGTAAAACCCGCCCCTACAGCGCTCCCCTGCTCACCTGCTTTTGACTGAGTAAAGGCTATTTCATCCGAGGGGAGACGGGGTTGATAGCTAACGGCGAGTCCGTCGGGAGCGATCGCGCTTAAAATAAACACCAAAAAGCTTAAGGTTAGCAACCACCCCATTTGCTGTCGCCACACTCGCAGCGGTATCCCAGCGCTTAATGTAATTAAAATCAACAATCCCGTTAAGGCGATGCGCCAGATGGGATTTGCCAATATGGGGGCGAACAGAAAGCTCATTAACCAAGCTAGCTTGACTCGCGGATCGAGTTTGTGCAGCCAGGTTATCGGTTGTTCCAGGTACAGCCCCAACGGCAGACTTCGCAGTAAATCCATTTTTTGCTAATTGCTAATTGCAAGAAAAGCTAATTGCTAATTGCTAATTGCTAATTGTTTTTACCATTAGCGATTAGCTATTAGCTATTAGCCAATTTTTACGCGGGTTGCTTTGTTTCTGCTGGCGGCTTCTGCTTCTCGCACTTTTTTGCTGCGCCAGAACAATTTTAACGGCGTTCCTTGGAATCCCAATTGTTGACGAAATTGCCGTTCTATGTATCGGCGATAGTTGTCGTTAAAGCGTTTGGCATCGTTAACGAATAGAACAATTGTCGGCGGTTCGGTGCTGACTTGTGTGCCGTAGTAAATTTTGCCTTGACGCCCTTGGCGGTTGGTTGGGGGAGAAAGCCAACTAATTGCTTCTTCTAACACTTGGTTGATCGTGGCGGTGGTGACGCGGCGTTTGTGTTCTGCTGCTGCTGTATCGACTAAATCGATAATATTTTCCACCCGCTGTCCGGTGAGGGCGCTGACAAAAATCATCGGTGCCCACTCAACAAAATGCAGTCGGTCTTTGATTTGTTTTTCGTACTCGTAAATCGTGTAAGAATCCTTTTCTACTGCATCCCATTTATTGACGACAATAATGCAAGCTCGCCCGTCTTCTTCGATGAGTCCGGCGAGTTTTTGGTCTTGCTCTGTAACGCCATCGAGGGCGTCTATCACTAACAAGACTACATCGGTGCGTCGAATCGCTTTGAAGGCGCGATTAACTCCAAAATATTCCGGGCCATACTCGACATTTTTCTTTTTGCGAATGCCTGCGGTATCGATTAAGCGGTAGGTTTTGCCGTCTCGTTCGACGACGGTATCAATTGCATCGCGGGTTGTTCCAGAAATCGGGCTGACGATGGCGCGATTTTCCCCCACAAAGGCATTCAACAAACTCGATTTTCCTACGTTAGGGCGTCCTACAATTGCTACTTTGATTTCTGCGGTTTCTTCGATTTCATCAACTGGGGGTAAGTACTGAATCAACTGGTCTAATATATCACCAGTGCCGCTACCGTGAATGGCGGAAACGGGGTAAGGTTCGCCGAGTCCTAATTCCCAAAATTGGGCAGCTTGGATTAGACCTTGTTCGGGGGATTCGCATTTATTGACGGCGAGGAGGACGGGGACGCTTTGAGTGCGTAACCATTCGGCGATCGCTTCGTCGGCGGGAGTTGGACCATCCTGTCCGTCTACGACAAATATAGCCGCAGTGGCTTCTGCGAGGGCAGCCATTGCTTGTTCGCGGATTAAAGGTAAAAATTCGGTATCGTCGTCGAAGACTAACCCGCCGGTATCGACGACGAGGAATTCGCGATCGCGCCAATATGAGCGACGATAGGTGCGATCGCGCGTCACGCCCGGTTCGTCATGTACAATTGCATCTTGTACCCCTGCCAAGCGATTGACAAAGGTTGATTTACCCACATTTGGGCGTCCGATAATTGCGACAATAGGTAGAGACATAGTTCGGTGCTGAGTGCTGCGCGAGTGATGAGTATCCACCAGACTCAGGCGATCTTGCATTTACCTCAGTCCTGTTTTGGCTTCAACTTTCTTATTCTATCGAGAAGTAGGTCAAAATAACCCAAGCATGAACAACAACGCGGATGTAATTGTTATCGGTGCTGGACACAATGGATTGGTGTCAGCGTTGCTTTTAGCGCGTCACGGACTTGACGTGCTAGTCGTGGAAGAAAAAAATGTCATCGGCGGCGCTTGTCGGACTGAAAAGCCTTTTCAAACCGCACCTAATCTCGGCACTTCTACAGGTGCTTATTTG
>DNGJ01000060.1:0-433 GCA_003486305.1 Cyanobacteria bacterium UBA11371 | reverse complement strand
GCACTTCTACAGGTGCTTATTTGTTGGGTTTAATGCCGCCAGAATTAATCAAAATTTTAGATATTGACATTCCTCTGATTCGCCGCGATCCGCATTATTTTTTACCAACGACAGATGACCGCTATCTGCTGTTTGGCTCTGATAGACAGTCAATGCAACAACAGTTTATTTCGTTTTTTTCCGAAGCGGATTGGAAAGCCAACGAAGCGTTACAAAATGAACTGGAACAATTACGAGAAGATATTGCACCGACTTGGTTAGAGTCACCGCTTTCAATTGAGGAAACGGCAGAAAAGTACGTGCGCCCAACGTTGCGACACATTTTTATTAATCTCTGTCGCAATTCTGTCGGTGAATATCTCAATCGCTTTGATTTTAAAAGCGATTTAGTTAAAGCTATGTATGCGGTCACCGATGGATTTTCTGGACTCTA
>DNGJ01000058.1:6161-14497 GCA_003486305.1 Cyanobacteria bacterium UBA11371 | reverse complement strand
TTTCTACCGCCGTGCCCCTACAACTTCATCGCCACCGATGAAAAACTGAAAAACTGTTTTACAAATCGCTGCCGACTGTATTCAATGCATTTTCGACGCGCTTAAAGTCAAAGCCAATCGCTCGCAAAGCGTGCCAAAGATGACCTTGCAGGAAGAAGAAAGCTAAGAAGAAATGGGCATTTGCTAACCAGCAACGAGCCGTATGGGCACCATTGGGTAACTGTACGGTATCGGCAAAATAAGGAGTCACGCCCAGCTTTACTTCTAAGGCTGGCCCGTAAAATTCTACCGGATAAGCTAACGTGTTCACTGCACAAAAGTAAGCAGCAACAAATCCTGCCAAAGCAATACCGCCTAAAGAATATGAAAGAATTGCTTCTCCAGAGAAGATCAAAAGCTTTTTCGCCCAAGGTAAAGGCTCTTTGATGATGTGCCAAATACCGCCCGCAATCAGAATTGCGCCTACGTAAATGTGACCGCCAACTAAATCTTCTAAGCTGTTTACGCTGGCAAAATGGGTCTGATATCCATAGATTACTAATGGGTCAAGGGTGGGATTTGTTACTACGCGCACATCCCCAATTGTGGAGTCATAGAGTCCGCCAAAATACATTGCTTTAGCAGCCAGTAGCAGCGCACCTGCTCCTAAGAAAAGTAGGTGATGTCCCAAGATTATTCCCAACTGTTTGTAATCGTTCCATTCAAAATGGAATTTCCTCGCCTGCCCCTTGGCGTCTTTCAAGTTTTCCGGCGCTTTAAAGGTATGGAAAAGCGCGCCAGCACCCAAAACAGCGGATGAAATTAGGTGCAAAACTCCCACCACAAAAAAGGGATAAGTATCCAATACTTGACCGTTTTTCCCCACACCAAATCCCAAAGTTGCCAAGTGGGGCAGTAAAATTAGCCCCTGTTCTCCCATTGGTAAATCGGGGGAATACCGAGAGATTTCAAACAGCGTAAATGCTCCCGCCCAAAGCGTAATCAGCGCTGCTTGTCCCACATGTGCTGAGATGAATAAGCCGGATAAATTGGCAAAGCGAGCGTTTCCAGCCCACCAGGCATATTTAACCTCTGTCTTGTCGTAAGTTTGCATTAAGTCCGTCTCCTTGCGATTTTCTTGGCTGTTTTCCGTTGCTGGCGATCGCTCGCTCAGTCGGTTCTCAGCCTTCTTGCTAATTATTCTCATCAATTTAATCTAGTTGCATAAGATTGTCAATAAATTTTTGCCAATTTATCCCAGCCTGACATCGGTCTATTTGTCATCTTTTCTTGATTTTTCGCGCATATCTGCCCGGTGCGGCTTTGTCAACCAACCGCAACAATTGTTAATCTTCTGCATTCTAGATGCAATTAATTATCAAATAATCCCCAAACGCGCGATCGCTTCTACACCTTTAACGCACATTGCGCCTTTCGTGCTACAATATAATACAAAGGCCGAAGCCATCTGCCAGCGCGGGAGCAAAATTGCTTGGCGATGCTGGCGCGATCGCTTTATTTGATAGAATAAGAATCATTATCAATTTATCGCTATATGGTCAGTTCCCCACCCCAAGCCCAAACGAGTCACAACGCCAACCAAAGCGACGAGCAAAAACTGCTGCGGATTCGCCACACCTGCGCCCACATACTCGCAATGGCAGTGCAAAAGCTATTTCCAGAAACAAAAGTGACAATTGGGCCAGTGGTGGACAACGGCTTTTATTACGACTTTGACCGCAAACAACCATTTACCCCGGAAGATTTGGGTAAGATCGAAACAGAAATGCGGCGAATTATTCAAGCAAATTTGCCGATAATTCGCGAAGAAGTAGCGCGAGAACAAATCAAAGCCGAAATCGAACGATTAGGAGAACCTTACAAACTAGAAATCCTCGAAAGCATTCCAGAAGGCGAGATAATTACTCGTTATTTTATTGGGAATCCCGATAGCGGCAGGTGGAAAAAAGGAGAAAAACCCGAACCTTCATTAATTGAAAATGCCAAAATTGAACCAGATGAATTTTGGTGGGATTTGTGCGCGGGGCCGCATTTAAACTTCACCGGGGAAATCAATCCCGATGCCTTTGCTTTAGAAAGCGTCGCGGGTGCATATTGGCGCGGCGACGAAACCAAAGCGCAACTACAACGCATCTACGGAACTGCATGGGAAACCCCAGAACAATTGCAAGCTTACCTGCAACAAAAAGAAGAAGCCAAACGCCGCGACCATCGTAAATTAGGACAAGAACTCAAACTGTTTAGCATCCAAGAAGATGCAGGCGGCGGCTTAGTTTTCTGGCATCCGCGCGGCGCAAAAATCCGCTATATAATCGAAGATTACTGGCGGAAAGCGCACCTAGAAGCAGGTTACGAATTACTGTACACGCCCCACATCGCCAATTTGGAATTATGGAAAACATCGGGTCACTGCGACTTTTATCGCGAAAACATGTTTGACTCGATGGATATAGAAGAACAGGCTTATCAACTAAAGCCGATGAACTGTCCTTTTCACGTCCTCACCTACAAAAACGACCTGCATTCTTACCGAGAATTACCTTTGCGTTGGGCAGAATTAGGCACGGTTTATCGTTACGAACGTTCTGGAGTTTTGCACGGATTAATGCGCGTGCGGGGATTCACCCAAGATGACGCCCATATCTTCTGCTTACCCGAACAAATCGCCGATGAAATTCTGGGAGTGCTGCATCTGACCGAACAATTCTTATCCGATTTTGGCTTCAAAAATTATCAGGTGAATCTTTCCACTCGTCCGGCTAAATCTGTCGGGACGGATGCCGGATGGGAATTGGCAACCCAGGCTTTAATACAAGCCTTGAATAGAAAAGGTTGGCATTACGTAATCGATGATGGCGGCGGTGCATTTTACGGCCCCAAAATCGATCTCAAAATTCAAGATGCCATCGGGCGCTTGTGGCAGTGTTCGACAATTCAGGTAGATTTTAACCTACCAGAAAGGTTCAAGATTGAATATGTCGCCGCCGACGGCAGTCGCCAACAACCGATTATGATTCACCGGGCAATATTTGGCTCGTTGGAGCGGTTTTTTGGCATTTTAATTGAAAACTACGCCGGGGATTTCCCCCTGTGGTTAGCACCAGTGCAGATACGCCTTTTACCCGTCAGCGATGGTCAACGGGAGTATGCGGAGTCTGTGGCAGCTACGCTGAAAAAAGCGGGTTATCGCGTTGAAATTGATCAAAGTGGAGAACGTTTATCGAGGCAAATTCGCAACGCAGAATTAGAGAAGATTCCTGTGAGTGTAATTCTGGGTAAGCGGGAAGTAGAAAACCAAAGCTTGAGCGTGCGAACCAGAAAAGCAGGAGAGTTGGGAACGCTTTCTTTGTCTGAATTGCAAGAGTGTTTGCAAGCAGCAATTGCACAAAAAACTACCATCTAAAGAAACCGGGTTTCTTTGATAATACCTTCGCCAAAAAGCCGACACCCTTAAGGGTGCGGCTACACAAACAAAGGCTGCCTTCGCAGCCTGTAAGTAAGAATTTAAGCCCGCGCAGGCGGGCTTTGTTTGTGTAGCCCCAGGTTTTAACCTGGGGGCTGGGAGCGTTTCAGAAAATTGGCGAAGGTATTATTTGAGAAACCCGGTTTATGACCTCCTGTGCGTACCGCGACAACTCATTGGAGTATAATGGATGTGATAATAGCGATCGCATTGTTCCCTCATGTCTTCTAACGCAGCTACCTTACCACCTAACCTCGCACGCATGGTCGAACGCTTTGCGCGTCAGTCCGATCCGAAACAGCGTTACGAACAACTGATTTGGTTAGCCAAAAAACTGCCTGCATTTCCCGAATCGGAAAAAGTCCCTGAAAATAAAGTTTCCGGGTGCGTTTCCCAGGTTTATATTACTTCTGGGTTGAACGATGGCAAGGTGATTTATCAAGGGGATTCAGATTCCCAGTTAGTAAAAGGATTGGTCGCATTTTTAATCCAAGGATTGAACGGACTCACCCCCGAAGAAATTTTGAAAGTCACTCCAGATTTTATTCAACAAACGGGGCTGAATGTGAGCTTAACTCCTTCCCGCGCCAATGGGTTTTATAACATTTTCCAAAAAATGAAAAACCAAGCCCTATCATATCAATTATCCGAGACGGGAGAGTCGCTCAATTAATGTCTATAACAGAAGCAACGTCAGGTATAATTGAAGGTCTGACCAAACGGGGAATGCCGGTGACGATTATTACCGGATTTCTAGGCAGCGGCAAAACCACCTTACTCAATCAAATCCTTAAAAATCGACAAGATTTAAAAGTCGCCGTTTTGGTTAACGAATTTGGCGATATTAATATCGACAGCCAACTGTTGCTTTCTTTAGAAGAAGACATGCTGGAACTGAGCAACGGCTGTATTTGCTGCACGATCAACGATAACTTGGTTGAGGCCGTTTACAAGATTTTAGAACGGCAAGACCGCATTGATTACATGGTAGTGGAAACGACAGGAATTGCCGATCCGCTACCGATTATTTTAACATTTGTTGGCACGGAATTACGAGATTTTACTAATCTGGATTCAATTCTGACGGTGGTAGATTCCGAAACGTTTACCCCAGAGCATCTCGAAAGCGAAATAGCGCTAAAACAACTGACATATGGTGATATAATCTTACTCAATAAGACCGATTTGGTGCCAGAAGAAAAGGTTGAGGAACTAGAGGACTACATCAACGATATAAAAGCAGGGGCTAGAGTTTTGCGATCGCAACACGGTCAAGTACCCCTACCGCTGATTTTAGGTGTAGAACTCGCCCAACCAGAAACCTATCTCACTGATGCCAGCTTGAGTAAAGAGCAACAGTCAAACCACCTTGCCAACGACGGTTTTGTATCTGTTTCTTTCAAAAGCAATCGACCTTTTGCAGTGAAAAAATTTCAGACATTTTTACAAGATAAAATGCCTGCGAATGTTTTTCGCGCTAAAGGGATTCTTTGGTTCAAAGAAAGTACGAGGCGTCACATCTTTCAATTGAGCGGTAAACGCTATGATTTGAAAGATGAAGAATGGCAGGGCGAACCGAGCAATCAGCTAGTATTGATCGGGCGATCGTTAAATGCGCTGGAAATTAACCAGCAACTAAATAATTGCCTGACTCGATAGCAGAGCATCATTAGTCATTGCTCAATGACTAACGCTCCTTAACCACTCACAACTAACACCAAATTCATGACTCTATCCATTCCTCCTGAAATTGCCAGTAATACTGATAGTTTAGAACTATCTCTTCAAGGCAAATCCTTGCCACCCGTTACCCAAGCAGAAATGATTCAGGCGGTACGGACATTATTGATCGGATTGGGAGAAGATCCAGATCGAGAAGGATTGCGAGATACTCCCAAGCGCGTTGTGAAAGCATTGCAGTTTTTGACTCAAGGATATCGGCAATCTTTGGATGAACTGCTTAACGGAGCCGTTTTTACAGAAGATGCCGATGAAATGGTGTTAGTTCGCGATATCGATATTTTCAGTTCTTGCGAACACCATATATTGCCAATTCTCGGTCGCGCCCACGTCGCTTATATTCCCGACGGCAAGGTAATTGGTCTGTCTAAAGTTGCGCGAATTTGCGAAATGTACGCAAGGCGCTTGCAAGTCCAGGAACGTTTAACCGCACAAATTGCCGATGCTTTACAAGGGTTACTCAAACCAAAAGGCGTGGCAGTTGTAGTAGAAGCAACTCACATGTGTATGGTGATGCGGGGCGTACAAAAACCCGGTTCTTGGACGGTTACAAGTGCAATGAAAGGCGTATTTGCTGAAGATGCCAGAACTCGTCAAGAGTTCATGAGTTTGATTCGGCATAATGCGAACTTTCACTAACTTTGGCTAATGAGTATTAAATAGAAACTCCCTGAAAAACCCGGTTTTTTGCAAAAACCGGGTTTGTTACATCCAAGGGCGCGATCGCAGTTTAATCCTCCAACACGCAAAATTAACCAGAAACTCAACAATTGGCTGATATCGAGTCTCTTCGTATCGGGCTTGTATGGTTAATGGTATTGTAGGGGCGCGTTTAACTAGACAAATTTGATTTCAAGCCAATTGTATTGATTTTCCTGCCCCCCCGCGAGATGCCGATACAAGCGGACAGGATCTGACTCGATAGGTTTTTTGATGTTAAATGAATGATGTTTACCAATGCGCGATCGCATCTGGAATGGCTTCCCCGGCGCTAGCCCATCCCGCTTTACGCTTTCCAGGGTTTTTGTGCAAACTGCAAGCATAAATCAAGCTCATGTGGGTAATACCGATCTAATAACTCAAGTTGCTAGTTACAACTATCATCGGTTGCTCGCATCGCTAATTGCCTGTAAGGGGTATCGCATTCGCGCTGTTATTTTCTTGGGTGATGCCAAATATCTATACGAGAATGCTTCGCCCCTACTAATTGCTCATGAGAATATTTTTCGGTTCTACCATTAGCCATTAGCGATTAGCCATTAGCTGTTAGCACTTACTAGCAACTTGCGTTAATATCTTACAATGCAGAATGCAGCGCCATCCACCAGCGGCTAAGGAGTCTACCCAACCATGAAGGTGTTTCGTCAGCGCGACGTTTCTTTAACAGATATGAGCGATCGCGACACTCCCCCACCTCAAAATCAATTGCGCTGGCGCGAGCTTTGGGGAGAAGCCCGCACTCGAATTCTAGTGTGGTATGTTGTGATTTTGGCACTAACGTTTGGCATTGCAATTCCAGCCTTTCGCCAGCTTTTGTTTGCCCGTGTTGATGCTCGCGTTCGTCAGGATATGCAGGGAGAAGTCGAAGACTTTAGAGAATTATTGGCAGGCAGAGTTGATCTGGAAAGATTAGAGAATAACCGCATAGACGACAGGGACAAAGCTATGGCGGCAGAAGAGCAACCTAGCAATTATGATGAAAAGGCGCTGATCAGAGATCTGAGAGTGCCTACAAACGAACAGGAAATGAAGCGGTTCTTTGAAGCATACTTAAAAGTTGAAATTCCAGAAGACAATATTTTTCTGGTTACATTTGTTAATGGAAGATTCTATGAGTCTAGTCCCAAAGCATTACCGAAAGCTCTCAAACCAAACACCGCTTTAATGCGGCAATGGGCAACTCAAGCTGAAGCAATAAAGGGGGAACAGTTTAGCAAAAGTCGCGACGTCAATCGCCTATTCTACTATGTTGAACCCATTAAAACCAACGGAAAACTACTCGGAACATTAGCGATCGTCCATAGTGCTGAAGAACATGCTGAAATCCTGGAAGCAGTGGTTGCGATCGCTCAGGTTGCTCTGGCAGTGCTGTTGATTGCACTGCTTTTAGTATGGTTTGCTGCCGGACGGATTCTGCAACCTTTACGGGAATTGGCGATAACTGCTCAATCGATTAGTGGAACCGATTTAACACAGCGCATTCCAGTACGGGGTGAAGGAGAACTGGCAAAACTAGCAGCAATATTCAACGAGATGATGGATCGATTGGAAAGTTCTTTTATTATCCAGCGTAACTTTGTCAACGATGCTGGACATGAACTGCGAACTCCCATCACCATCATTCGTGGATATCTCGAACTGATGGCTAGCGATCCAGACGATTGGCAGGAAAATCTAGCGATAGTTATGGATGAACTACATCGGATGAGCGGTTTTGTGGACGATTTAATCTTGCTAGCACAGGCAGAACGTCCAAACTTTTTACACCTAGAAATTGTTGATGCTGCGTTAATTACGCAGGAGATATTTGAGCGCTCGCAGGCGTTGGCAAATCGAAACTGGCAGCTAGAAAAAGTAGCAAAGGGAAAAATTGTCGTCGATCGTCAGCGAATTATCCAGGCGATTATGCATTTGGTACACAATGCCACACAGCACACAGAAACAACCGATCAAATTGTAATTGGTTCTAAGATTTACCAAGGTAAAGTTCACTTTTGGGTGCAAGATAGCGGAAAAGGGATTGATATCGAGAACCAGCAGCGAATCTTCGATCGTTTTGCCAGAGTTCCTGGTCGTCCCCGCAGTTCAGAAGGCGCTGGATTGGGGTTATCTATTGTTAAGGCAATTACTGAAGCTCACAAAGGAAAACTGACTCTTGACAGCCAAGTTGGTGTAGGCTCAACCTTTACGATCGTTCTGCCATTAGAGACTGTTTAATATCGAGTCGCTTCGTATCGAACTTGTACGGTTATACTCGCATCCGCTTTGATTACTCCCTTTATGCCAAACGACTCGCATTCGCGGCTACACAAACAAAGACTGCCTGCGCGGTCTTTATAAAATTTACCCGGATTTGGTATTAATGGTTTTGTAGGGGCGGGTTTTACCAAATACCTTTGAGCTAAAGCGAATT
>DNGJ01000058.1:0-5809 GCA_003486305.1 Cyanobacteria bacterium UBA11371 | reverse complement strand
ATAACTTTGATCTTGCCGTGTCTAAAGTCGCAGCTACACAAACAAAGACTGCCTGCGCGGTCTTTATAAAATTTACCCGGATTTGGTATTAATGGTGTTGTAGGGGCGGGTTTTACCAGATACCTTTGAGCTAAAGCGAATTATGTTGATTTTCCCGCCCCCCGCGCGATGCTTGATATCATGTCCGTTGAATTGCCCATAATAAAAAAACATCACTCTGTCGTTGCGTAGGGACACGGCATCAGAGATATCTCCGACACAGATAACTTTGATCTTGCCGTGTCCCGGCTGCTGATTAAGGGTAATAAGCCGGACATGGTATGAGTTATACTTTGATAGCAACGACGCGAAATCTGCGGTAATCTGCAAACCAAGTTCCATCTCGATAAAGTATTGGCTGCAAGCGTTTTTCCACAGATTGGATCGCTTGTATTCGCTCTATATCTGACAACCCAGATAAAAATGAATCCGCGAACATTTCCAGCCAATTCGCCATCCCTGCATCCCCACCTTCTAGCGGTGTTCGACGATCGAATAATACAGCATTGGTCACCTCAAATCCCTGTTTTTCTAGCCGCGTCGCATACTCACCAATGCTGGGATAATACCAAGGAGAAAGTGCTTCAGGTGACGCATGTCCCAATTCTGCCAAAGCACTACAAACTGCTGCAAAAATTGCTTGCACGTTTCCTTTACCGCCAAATTCCGCCACAAATCGCCCTCCCACTTTCAGCGCTTCTCTGATGCAATAAATCGCCGCATCAGGTTGTTTAATCCAATGCAACACAGCATTTGAGAAAACTGCATCAAAAAGTTGCTCAACTTGAAAGTTTGTTGCATCTGCTACTTTGAAATCTAGATGCGGATAGTTTTGAACAGCCGTTGCAATCATCGCCGGAGATGAATCAATTCCTTGCACTTTAGCCCCAGTTTGAGCAATTTTCTCGGTTAATTGTCCCGTACCGCAACCTAAATCTAGAATCCATTCTCCTGGTTTAGCACCAAGTAATTCCAAAAGCGATGAGCCATACTGCCAAACAAAGGCATGTTTTTCTTGATAAAGTGTAGTATTCCAAGATGGTTGTGTCATTGAAAATTATCCTGATTATTGAGTCGATTTAATGGTGTTGTAGGGGCGGGTTTTACCAACCATTAAGTGTAACCATGAGTGATGTCATTAAACCCGCCCCCCCTGCAATGCCGATGCAAGAAGGCATGATATAAATCATATAATTATTACCAGTTATTTACCTGCAAGCCGAGAAATTACAATTCGATCGATTCGGCATAATCTGATTGATTCCATTATCCGCGCCCCCTGTTTTTTATAGAAAGCAACTGCTGGTGCATTATCATTATTAACCGTCCATTCAATGCGTCCGTAATTATTTTCAGCAGCAATTTGTACTAAACAATCTATCAATGCTTGACCAATTCCTTTACCCCGCATGTGAGATTGAACAAACAGATCGTCTAACCAAATCCCCGGTTCTGCCAAAAAACTTGAGTAGGTATGAAAATAGAGAGCAAATCCTACCGCAATTCCTTCTACTTCAGCTAACAGTACCTGCGCCTGTGGGGGATGATAATACAGCGGATTGCCAGCGAGTGAAGGAAAGCCCTTTGGCTTGGTTTGTGTAGCGGCACCCTTAAGGGTGCCGCTACACAAACCAAGGTATACCTCATCCTGCAAACCGCTATAAAATAGAGTCTGCCTTAATTTATCGGCTGTAGCTTCTAAGGGATCTAAATATCCATCAAACTCAGCTTTTTGCCCGATTAAGTCAAGAATTAACTCTACATCTTTGATGTCAGCAACTCTAATTTTTAGATTCAGTTCATCCATTTTTAGGTTCTCAATTCCTCCTATTCATCACTATAGGAAACAGGATCGGGAATGTCCAATATATTTTTAGTTATTGATTTATACTTTAAAAATATAAGTGCGTCGGTGAGTTATGGAACTGCGACACCTGCATTACTTTATGGCAGTAGCAGAGGAACTGAATTTTAGCCGTGCAGCAGAAAGACTGCACATTGCTCAACCTCCCTTAAGCCAACAAATTCGTCAGTTGGAGACTGAGTTAGGGTTTCAATTGTTCCATCGCACTAAACGTACAGTAAAGCTGACTGAAGCAGGAATTGTATTTTTCGCCGAGACGCAAAAAATTATGCGCCAGCTGGAGAATGCAATTCAAATTGGACGACAAACCAGTCGCGGTGAACTAGGGCAATTGGCTATTGGTTTTGCTAGTTCGGCGGTACTCAACGTGCTGCCAACTATTCTGCAAGCGTTTCGTACAGCGATTCCTAGTGTGAAGTTACAATTGCGAGAATTGACGACTGACCAACAATTACAATTGTTGCAACAAGGACGAATTGATATTGGGTTTGTGCGTCCTCCAGTAGAAGAGGATGGTTTAAGTTCTGAAGTTATTTTTTCCGAACCGCTGATTTTGGCACTGCCAGAAACTCATGCACTTTGCAATCAAGAAAGGGTGTCGTTGCGATCGCTCTCTGGTGAACCATTTATTTTATTCCCCCGATCCCTCGCACCCGGATTGTACGATCCGATAATTAGTCTGTGTCAGCAAGCAGGTTTCAGTCCTAGCCTCGCCCAAGAAGCGACTCAATTGCAAACGATTGTTAGCTTGGTAGCGGCACAGATGGGGGTTGCCATTGTACCAGCATCGATGCAAAATCTGCAACGCAGCGGTGTAGTTTACAAGCTATTGCAAGAAACTACACCGCTGGTAGCGATCGCTCTAATTTGGCGACACAATCCATCGCCAACAGTACAGCGTTTTTTAGCAGTTGCAAGGCAAGTTACTGCTAATGGCTAATGGCTAATGGCTCATGGCTAATAGCTAATGGCTCATGGCTCATGGCTAATAGCTAATGGCTCATGGCTCATGGTTAATGGCTAATGGCTAATAGCTAATGGCTAATGGCTAATAGAATGACAAATCCTATATTAGCAATTAGCAATTAACAATTAGCAATTAACAATTAGCCATTAGCAATTAGCAATTAACAATTAGCAATTAACAATTAGCCATTAGCAATTAGCCATTAGCAATTAGCAATTACCCCGTATCAAACCCATAAAATGAACATTGAACCTGTGCGTCTATCCCTTTCGCTGTTGGTTGGTACAAGAAAACTCGTTCCACCTGAAACCATTCTCCGTCCTTTAACACGCAATCTCCGACTCTAGGAATAATTCTGTATGATTTAAACCATTCTTTATCCTTCGCGGGTGCGCCGCTACTTTCATGTTTAAATGATGCGTAATAGACAAAATGAATTAAATATGTATCCATAAGCGAAACGATCTAAAACCTCGGTGAGATAATCTACTAAGGAATCATCCATGAGATAGGATGTCAAATAAGAATAGTAAGCGTTGAGCAAATTTCTGGCTATGACTACTACTTCTGTCCCATCTTCCACCCTTCGGGAATATTTCTGGAATTGGCAAGGACAACCAATAAGGGTCGTTTACGAAACTTTTGGAGATAAAACACCCGTTTTGCTGCTTCCAGCTTTCAGTACCGTTTCCACGCGCGGCGAAATGCAGCCCCTCGCCGAATTACTTGCTAACCAGTTTCAAACTGTAACATTGGATTGGCCTGGATTTGGTGAAAGCGATCGCCCACCGCTAAATTACCAACCCAGCATATACCACCAATTTTTGCAAGATTTCGTCACAAATGTTTTTAATACGCCGATTGCGGTCATAGCAGCGGGTCACGCGGCGGGATACGCGATGCAGCTAGCGCAGAAAGGCGTTTTTTCCAAGATCGTTTTAGTCGCTCCCACCTGGCGCGGGCCATTACCGACGATGATGGGCAAGCCGCCAGAGACGTTTGGTATGGTGCGGGGGGCTGTGCGATCGCCAATCTTAGGACAATTCCTCTACAAACTCAACACCGCGCCTTCTTTCCTGCGCTGGATGTATCGCCGCCACGTCTACACCGACGCAACTAAACTGACTCCCGAATTTATCCAGCAAAAATGGGAAATTACCCAAAAATCCGGGGCGAGATTTGCACCCGTCGCGTTTGTTACAGGTGGCTTAGATCCTTTTCTAAATCAAGCCGATTTTCTGGATCAATTTCAACCTTTACCAGCGCCCACAATGGCAATAATTGCAGAACAAGCGCCACCGAAATCTAAGGGAGAAATGGAAGCATTAGCAGCATTACCAGGCATCCAAACACAGCGCATTTCTGGAACTTTGGGACTGCATGAAGAATATGCCGATGCAGTAGCAGAAGCCGTTTTACCATTCTTAACGCGATAAATTCGATCCAATGCCAAACGCCGAATACGAAAATCAGTATAAAAAAACAGTCGTGGATTTCTTCAACAGCCGAACAAACTACGACAACGATTACACTATTCGGCGTACCCTACCCCTGCTAGATTTAGTTTGGTTAAAAAAAGGTTATAAAGTTTTAGATGTAGCGACTGGTACGGGCATTATTGCTATTGCTGCTGCACAAATTGTTGGTACTGAAGGCAAAGTTATAGGAGTAGATTTTTCTTCAGGAATGCTGAATCAAGCACGACGAAAGATTGAAGAATTGGGGTGGCAAAACATCGAACTAATTGAGGCAGATGCAGAGTATTTAAACTTTGATATCGAAAGCTTTGATGCGATTATTTGTGGAACAGCCATAGTTTACTTCAGAGATATTTCTGCTATTTTACGCAACTGGTATCGTTGGCTTAAACCGGGAGGAATTGTGGCATTCTCTTGCTGTTCCGATGCATCTTGTGAAGCACCTCTAATCCTCAAAGTCTCTGCCAAGTATGGCATCCCATTACTAAATATCAACGAACCGACAGGAACACCTGAAAAATGCTGTAATTTACTGCAAGAAGTGGGTTTTCGGAATGTTTTAGTACAAACTAAACAACTTGGCTTCTATCGTGAAGTTGAGGAGATGGGACAATGGAATGGACTGTGGTTTCATCCAAGGGAGAATCCCCTATCGCAGTTGACATCGGAACAAATGGAACAATTGAAAGCCGAGTATCGTAAAGAAGTTGAAGCAAGAGCAACCGAGCGGGGTGTTTGGTATGAGAATATGACTTTTTTTGTGACTGGTCAAAAACTTATTAATTTACCATCGCGGCGATAGTTACAGCGGCTTGCAGCCGCATGAGGGAAAGCGTTATCGCTTCGTTTGTGTAGCGGCACTTAAGGGTGCCGCTACACAAACGAAGGTGTACCTCACTAAGAAAGCAATCCGCTATATTTGCCATGCGGTAGCATAGAGGCAATTGCTCAAAGACTATAAGTTATGACAGTATCAAAAAGCCAATCAGCCATGCCTCCCCTAAAAGCAGAGCTTCAAATGCTATACGAAACAGATTATATGCAATGGATAGAAACCACCATAGAAAAACTGCGGAGTCAGGATTATGCAAATGTAGACTGGGAAAATCTGATTGAGGAAATTGAAGATATGGGGAGGAGCGATCGCAAGCATCTGAAAAGTAATTTAATTGTAATTTTATTACATTTGCTCAAGTGGCAATTTCAGCCGGAAAAGAGAAGTGGTAGTTGGGAATCAAGCATTATTGAACACCGCAGGCGTGTCAAAGACGATCTGATTGATTCGCCTAGTCTTAAACCGTATCTTGAAAATATTTTTGCCGAGTGCTACACACAAGCAGTGAAACAAGCAAAAGCTGAAACGGGTTTGCCATTGGAGACATTCCCCGTACAGTGTCCTTATGAACTGGCACAGGTGATAGATGATGAGTTTTTACCAGAGTAAACTACCCACACTGACCC
>DNGJ01000059.1:2346-8792 GCA_003486305.1 Cyanobacteria bacterium UBA11371 | reverse complement strand
AGCGGCGGGCGAGGCGGTGAGAATGCAACAACGGGGTCATCCCGGTTCCCACGTCAATTACGTTGTCGGTGGCGACGGGTAAAAATTGCTTGTAACGCCAAATCGAGTTTGGCCCAGATTGAATGCTTTCGCGAGTGACTTGGCGACGAATGGCGTCGTAGTCGTATGCAACTTCCAACGGCCCAAAGCATAACTCGCACACGTGCAGCGCTTTGGCTTCGTACTCTGCGCCGCACTCTTTACACTTGAGGTGTTTAAAGTTAGAGGTTTTAGCCTGGGTTGGGGTGGTTGTCGCAACAGTCATGGGTTTAATCTCTACTTTCTTGGCAATCCGTCAACATGCGTTTGATATTATCACGCGGTAAAAATACTCGTCAAACATATCCGACTTTTTTTGTCGGGTATGGTTTAAGCTGAGTCAGCAGTAAGATTGAGAGCGATCGCGAAGCGAAGGGAGGCATATCGCTACTCCAAAATGCAGTATTATTAATAATTAATAATTATCAATAATATTGATTAAATTTATATTGACAAAAGTTACTTTGTTCTTACGAGCAGGTGAGCAGGTGTGCGGGTGTGCGGGTGTGCGGGTGAGCAGGGGAGCGGGTGAGAATATACATTCAACTGCCCCTCTGCCCCCTGCTCCCCTGCCCACCAGCTGACGGAGTCACCTGCTAAATTTAACCGCCGCTGACGGGGGGAATGAGTACAATTTCGTCGCCATCTTGCATGAGGGTATCGGGTTCTACGAATTGGAGATTGATGCCAAAGCGGGTGATATCGCGCCATTGTGCGAGAGAGGGGTGTTCGGAGATGAAGCGATCGCGCACCGCAACGACGGGTGTATCTTGAGGAAATTCCAGGACTAATTCAGGGACTTTGTAAGCTTCCTGGTAGACAGCAAACAGTTTGACGGTGACGGTGATAGAAGAGTTGGGCATAGAAACAAACGTACAAATGCTGCCCTTAAAGTAGCGCGAAAGAAACCCGGTTTCTGGCTGTAATTTAGGTTACAAGTAGAAGATGTTTCAGAGGAACCGGGTTTTAGTCAAGCGATCGCCAAGCCGCGCCGCTTCTGGTGTAAGGCTTGGGCGTTACCGATATCTACCAAGATTATCGACCAATTGAACCCAACCAGACAAATACAATCAAACCAATCCACAACAAGCAAAATAATAAAAGTCCTATCAGGATAAAACTAACAATTGCCCAAGCTCTTTGATGTGCCCTAAAAGCAGCAATGCTTTCCCACTTGCGACTTTTCCAAGCCCATTCGTTGCCTTTAACGCCTAGAATAACTCCCATAATCAGCCAGGGCAGCGCTAAAGACATTATCAAAGTTGGGTCAGTCCAAGCGAGCAGTCCAATCCAAACGCGATTGGTGATACACCAAACACCGGGTAGGAAAAAAGCACCCCAATTCCAACCTTTAATTTCTGGCGGCACTTTGAGGGAATTATCTAAGATCGCTCCTTGACCAGAATTATTAGTAAATATAGTTTTTATTGCGGATACGGCAACTAATTTTGGTTTCTTTGGCGGTACAGGTTCAACTTCAGGAGGGGCGATTAGCGAATAGCTTGAATCTTCTACAAATCCACCTGATTCTATTATTTGTAAGATTTCATCCGCAGACTGAAACCGCTTGGCAGGTTGGTTCGCTAACATGCGATTGAGAATGCGCCGCGTTTGATAACTTATGCTTAGCTGCTTTTCCCAAATCCACTCCATTGTGTGGGGGTCGATTAATTCTTGGGGTTGTTTACCTGTCATTAAAACAACCGCAGTAACGCCCAAAGCATATAAATCGCTGTAGGGTGCGACATGTCCGAGTCGCATTTGTTCGTCTGGGGCATAGCCAAGTTTACCCAAACGGGTGTGAGTGCTGGTAGCTTTTCCTCCAGCTAATTGATAAGCTACATTCATCGCTATTTGCTTGACGCCGCCCAAGTCAATTAAAACGGGAAGCTTGTCGTGCGATCGCCAGATAATATTATCCGGCGAGATATCGCGGTGAACCACGCCGCTGCGATGCAGATAGCTTAAGACGGGGAGTAAATCTCGCAACAGTTGCATAATTTCTGCTTCGCTAAAGCTCGTACCTCGTGCGGTTCGCTGCTTTAATAAAGAATGGTACGTTTCTCCTGCAATATAATCTTGGGCTAAAAACAGCCGTTTCTGTTCGCGAAAGAATTCCCAAAACCGGGGAATTTGGGGATGATTGAGTTTGTAGAGAATTGCCGCTTCTCGCTCAAACAGTTCTTCAGCTTTTTGTAGGCTAGTAGTTCCTTGGGTCAAAGGCGTCAGTTCTTTAATCGCGACGGCTTCGTTGAAACGTCCGATATCTTGGGCGAGGTAGGTGATGCCAAATCCTCCCTGTCCTAAAACCCGCTCAATTATATAGCGATCGCGTAACCTCGTTCCCGGTGGTAATACCCCCGCTTCCAGCGTACTCATAAAATCCCCTTCCCCCTGACCCCATCGCTTACTCTATTCAGTATTAGGAATATGATTACAGGTAAAACTAAATTATTAGGCATCATTGGTCATCCACTTGAGCATTCTCTCTCACCAGTGATGCAAAATGCCGCCCTCGCCCATATGGGGCTAGATTATGCTTACGTACCTTTTTCGATTAAACCGGAAAACTTGCCAGATGCGATCGCTAGCTTCACCGCCATCGATAACCTTGTAGGCTTTAACGCCACCATCCCCCATAAGCAAGCGATTATCCCTCTATTATCTCAAGTATCTGATATTGCTCAAGCTGTAGGAGCCGTCAACACCGTTTGGCGTAACGAAAAAGGTTGGAGTGGCACAAATACCGATGTGGAAGGGTTTCTCGCACCGTTAAACAACCTCTCCCCCCTACCCCCTCTCCTGAAAGAGGAGAGGGGGAGTCAGAATCTTTCTCCTAGAAATTGGCATCAGACTACAGCCGTAATTTTAGGCTATGGTGGGGCGGCGCGGGCAGTGGTGGCAGGTTGCGCTTCTTTGGGTTGTGCAAAAATAATTGTTGTTGGTCGCAACGAGCAAAAGTTAAACGATTTTTTAGATAGTTGGCGCAATTCAACCGCAATTGGGCAATTAAGCGTCCATAACTGGCAAGAATTACCAGAATTGCTTTCAAAAGCCGATTTATTGGTGAATACAACTCCCGTGGGGATGTATCCACACGTGGATGAATCACCTGTGAGTGGGGATGAAATGGATTTGTTGCCAAAGGGTGCGATCGCTTACGACCTAATTTATACACCCAACCCGACTCAGTTTCTCAAATTAGCCGAAGAAAGGGGAGCGATCGCCATTGATGGTTTAGAAATGCTGGTGCAACAAGGTGCATCTGCTTTAAGAATTTGGTTGCAGCAGCAAGATGTTCCAGTAGACGTAATGCGTCAATCTTTAAGACAACACTTAAGGCTTGAGACTTCTGCCCGATTAAGCTAAAAGGTTGACACTCTCAGGTCTTGCATACGCTGAGATTCTGCGGACAGAGGGGGCTTTGGTGTTTGCCAAAGCCTAACTCTCGCTACGGTCGTCAAGCACCGTCTACGCAGTAAGCCTAAGTCTAAGCCTAGATTCCCGCTTACTTTTTTGGCAATATTGGCAGCACCATTAAGATCTGCATTAACAATTGAACCATCAGCAGCGCGATACAAACCCCGCGAAATTCGCTTACCCGACGCTTTCCACCCTAGAGGTTTTTCACCGTATTTGGGTAGGGAGTCACCGTCAAGAAAACTAGCTTGAGAGGTGTAAGATTCTTCGGTTTCTACAAACCTAATACCATACAAATCGCACAACTGCTGCAATCGTTCCTTCAACTTGCCCAAAGGCATTTGCACAAACTTTTGATTGTTGAGTCTGCCCAAATTAGCATCAGATTTAAACCCTTGGTTCCAGCCAACAACCAAAGTCCCAATCCCGTATTTTAGGCAATGGTCAACAATCAACTTCGCCGCCTTGTTGATCCCGTCACGCATTTGATGGTTGCGTTTGCGAGTAATTCGGTCAAGCCAAATATCCCAATAACCTTCCTTTTTACCTTCTTTTCTGGTTGCTACCTTTTTATTCCACAATTGATTCATCGCCTTCATGGCGCGAGCGTCAACTAAAAAGGAATTGCCTAGATTATCGACGCAGGCAGCGAGATTATCGGCGGTTCCTAAATCTATCGACAAAGCACGACGAATATCTAAATCGTGCTTTTCTTTTTTGATTTCGTAGGATAGTTCAAGGTAAAAGGCACCATTCTTAGGCAAGATGGTGAACTCTTTAACCACTGAAAGCTCGATATTAGAAGGCATGGGCAGGTAAAATTCCGATAACCCAAACCATCTTCTTACGGTTAATCCCAGAGAAAATTTCAAGCTACCATCAACAAGAACTGGCTTTTGACCACCAGAATTAGGATAGGTAACTTTGAACAGCTTTGAGCCTTTGAGATAGTTGGGCGGGCGTGGCTTAAAGTGCAGTTCGCCTTTAAAATATAAATCCCTCAACCCCTTAAAAGATTTGAATGTTTCTGCAACTGACATCAACGTCTGTTGCATAGGGGTCGAGGGTATAGATTGAGCAACCATCGATTTTGATACTGACGGTTCGTAAATTAAATCAAACTTCCCAGACAGTAGTTTTCCAGTCTTAAAAAATATCTGTCTGGCAAAGTATACGCCTTTGTTGTACAACTTTCCCGATTGCTGACACAAATATTCAATTACTGCCTTGGTTTGTTTGTCGGGATGTAGCAATATTTGTTGCACTCCAATTGCGTTTTTAGCTTTAGCCATCGGTGTTACTTTGGCGTTGGTTTATTGGTTTAATAATAATTGCTCGCTGTGGTTGTTTCAATTGGTTGAATTGGATAAATGTTGCAAAAAGTTGCCGCTTTTGTAAAGTTAACAGTTTTGCTATACTGAAAATCATCATCAGATAAATTCTGAGATACCACGGCGGTTAAAACCGCTCGTGCCGCTTTCCTCTCAGCACTAAAGTGACTGAGTTTCTCGCTTCCCGTTTTTCCCTATGAGAAAATCGCCATGTACGTAACAGTTACAAAGCCATTGACCTTTGAGGAGTTTCTCGCCTGGGATGACGGTTCTGGCAGAGACTTTGAGTTACTTGATGGAGTTCCCGTGCCATTATCCGAACCAAATGCCAATCACGAAGATTTGATACAACGACTCTGTACTTACCTCGAAGCTCACTGTTTGGAAGCAAATCTCCCTTATGTTTCCAGACAATCTAAACAGGTTCGGCTTCAAACTGCACCAGACGAGAAGGAAAAAAGCCGCAAAGCAGACATCGTGATTTTTGCTAAAGAAGAGTGGCAACGAATGAAAGGCAATTCTAGTTCTGCTGCTGCTTACATTCCACCACCAGGAATCATTGAGGTGGTTAGCACAAACTGGAAAGATGACTATCTCACCAAACTCGCTGAATACGAGGATTTGGGAGTTTCAGAATACATAATCGTGGACTACGCTGCCTATGGTGGAATTCGTTTTATCGGCTCGCCAAAGCAGCCAACGATTACAATTTATCAATTGGAGAATGGTGAATATCTACCAGGGAAGATCTTTAGAAGGGAAGATCGAATTGAGTCCCGGTTGTTTCCTAACTTAACTCTCACAGCTGAACAGATCTTTGCAATGAGCAGGTGAGCGGATGCAAGCGAACTGAGAGTAAGCTGAACGATTAATCAATAGAAACCCGGTTTCTCTGCGTAAAGGTTTATTGGCAGTAAATCCTGATTGGATTACCATTCTTTTTGTTCAAGAAGAAACACATAGGCTGCTCTCTTGTCCCACGAAAAGCCTTTTATGCCCCAACTTAAACCACCCAACCTAACAGCGATCGCCGGTAAATGTCCAGGTGGAGCATCATAATTAAAGGTCAACTCATCGAGTTCTAGCCAATGTTTATCTCTCCGCCATCCTACGCAGCGACCAAATGCTCTATAAACTTGATCGTTACAATCTATATTTCCTCCGACACTTTTCCAAATCCGCTTTTGAACGCTAAGTCCAAAGCGTTCATTAGATGCTTTTAGCCACAGTTGGTCTATCATGCAAATGTACTCGCTGGGTAATTCTTGAATAGATTCCACCTTCAGCGAACCTTTTTTTTCCCTACCAGCTAAACTGAGCAATATTCTAAATGTTTCCTCATCAGCTTCTTTCCATCTTCCAGAGGCGAGTAATTCAGCTATTTTTGAGGTTAAATTTGAGATTATTTCTGGATATTTCAATTTATTTCCATGCCGCTCCAACTGAGCGACATTAGGTTGATTTTCAGCAATAAAACTGCCCGTTTCTGCGGCTTGCTGCTGGCATTGTTGTTCCTGCAATTGAGCTAAACGGTGATGTTCGGCGACAAGGCGTTTTTGCTCTTCTAATTCGGCTAATAATCTCAGGCGATCGGCTTGTTCCTGTTGGCGTTGTTGT
>DNGJ01000059.1:0-2049 GCA_003486305.1 Cyanobacteria bacterium UBA11371 | reverse complement strand
AATTGAGCTAAACGTTGATGTTCTGCGGCAAGGCGTTGTTGCTCTTCTAACTTGGCTAATCTAAGGCGTTCTGCTTGTTCCTGTTGGTGACGCTTCCACGTCCAAGCTACCGCCGCCACTATCGCAACTATTGCGGCAATTGTCCCAATTACAGCCCAATCCATATTTTTAAATTCAGCAGGATATTTCGTGATTTTAGAACGAATAGCGAAGTCTTTACGCACAGAAACCGGGTTTCTCTGAAAAATCGTCGGTTTTTGATGTAGAGACGTTACATGTAACGTCTCTACATCGCAGCAAGAAACTTTGGTGATAGGAAAGCCCAAGCGTAAGTCCCGCTGGTGATGATTGTAGCTCGGATGCTGGCATCCTACTAATGACTTATCGTGCCCGTCACACTCCTTTAAAACCCACTTCTCCATCCATATCTTTAACTTGGGATACCGCACTTTGTTGAACGCGCGATCGCATATTTCCCATCCCAGTTAAAACAATCCCAACTAAGATGGCGCTACCTCCCACATATTGTGCAAACGTGGGGGCTTCGCCTAAAATCAAAAAGGCGGCACAAATTCCTGCTACCGGGCTAAAAGAGCTAGCCAGAGACACTTCTGAGGCGCTAGAACTTTTCAAACCTGTATACCAACACAACTGTCCACCGACAATAATTAGAGCGCCGTAGACGAGCATCCACTGCCACAGAAAAGGCGAAAATACATCCATAAAATGCCCCGCTCCGTATAATGCGATCGCTGCGACAAAGAAAACAACTGCCCCCACCGCCATCCTAAAAATAGAGAATATTCCCAAAGGTACTTGACGGAGACTCGCTCTACTGATAATGGTAGAAACCGCTAAACAAATTGCGGCGATCGCTGCGAGCAATTCCCCTTGTCCAATCTCAATTCCACCACCCATACTCACCATATTTTCACTTGGTTTTTGCAGCAATATCGTCAGCGCCACACCAATAAACGAAACTACTGCACCACCTACCACCCAAGAATTCAATCTTTCTCGCATTAACCACACCGATAACGCCAAAACTAAAGGCGGTTCCAAGCGTCCGATCAAAACTACATTATTAACCGTCGTTAAAGAAAGTGCAGAAAAAGTTAAAGCAGGACTCAACGTTCCTCCCAGAATAGTCACGGCGATCAAACTGAGCCAGTTTTTCTTTGAAAGTTGTTTGAGAGAATTAGCATTCCATTGTGGACGGAAAATAGGAATCAAAACCAACAAAGCGCATAAATTTCCCACAAATAACACATTGCAGAAAGAAATGGGATTGCGACCATCAATTAAATTCTGCGCTCCCAATTGGGTTAGCCTACGGATAACGGGATTAGCTGCTGCGAAAATCAGGATGGCAAGCAATAAATAAGCTTGTCCGGGAATTCGACCGATTAATTTCATCGCGTTTCCCCTTGTCTGAATTAAGTTGGTTTCCAGCAATTTAGCCAAAAATTGCCGCTCACAGATTATCTTACTTCCGCGCTGGGAGCGCCAATCGTAAAATATATAATTGCAAATCGCGGTAAGCTGAAGAATTGAATATGCGTACAACGAGCAATTTTTGGTGTAAATTATGCGGTTTCGAGCCTTCGGTATCTTTCTGCTGTCAATTGCGATCGCAATTACCAGTTGGGTAGAAGCGCCACCAGCTTGGGCGTTAACCCCAATCAAGCTGTATGACCTTTCTTATCATGAGTGTCCGCCAGAAGTGGCACAAGGGTCAGTCCTCAGCGGTTCTGTCAAGCGTGCCAACTGCTTTATCATCACTGGCAAAGCCGAAAATACATCGGGTAAATATGTCTATAACGCCGATATTTTCGGTCGCATCTACGATGCCAATAACGATACGGTAATGCAAAATCGCACTCGTTTAGGTGCGATTGATGAAGTTCCACCCGGAGTCAGCGATTTTGAACTGAGAATTACTGTAGCTGCAAATCAGCCAACGCCTTTGCAGTTGAAGCAGTTTAAGGCATCTGGCTTTGCAGGTATGGTGCGTCGTTAGCTGTAGGGGCACGGCATTCGGGAATCTTT
>DNGJ01000491.1:1076-18784 GCA_003486305.1 Cyanobacteria bacterium UBA11371 | reverse complement strand
TAGGTGGATAAATAGCTTATCCGGCTCAAAATCTCATCTCTGGATGCGCGTTTAATACTGACAGCTTCCGGCGGTGGGGGAGGCGGTGGAGGTGGTGGAGGTGGTGAGAGGAAGAACACTTTGGAAAGAGCATCTAACTTTTTGCCCTTTGTAATCCCACATTTTAAGTTAGTAATAGGGTTAAAGTTTGACCAATTTTCCCTGTTAGCTTCTGCAATTCGATTAGCAGCTACAACTGCATCCACTCCCTTTAATGCACTACCCGGTTCCGCAATTAAGTATCTCAGTGCAGCTAGAATAGTATCTCTTGATGCTGTAGTAAGATTGACTTTGGGAATCGCTTCCCGCGCCATGATTTTTGCCTGCTCAATGTTTTTGGTGTCCGGTTCAATTACAATACACCAGACTCTTTCTAATTCAGCTTGTTGTGCAACTGCATAAACAAAGTGATTGCTAACAACTTGATACTGATAGTCCCCATTTTCTTTGACAATTACAGGAACCCAATTATGCCCATCAGTTTGCAATACAACCTCTGCTGCTGCTTTGATGATAAATTCTGATTCATAAGATTGCTCTTCAGAGGTAATACTCTCTAATGGCAAGTGCATCAGCTTACCCACATCATCAAATTTACCCATGTAAAAAATACTCCTTAGCTAACCCAAGATAGTTTTCTGCTACAGTCTTGTTTAAAAAAACTGCGGGAACATGCCGGAAAGCAGCATTGGCAACAGTTGCATAATTGGGAACACTGAAAATAGTTTTATCAACATTCCCTTGTGTCGTTTTAGGCCAGTAGTATGGTGACAGATTAAACCCGGATTTTTTTTGGTCGCTAATAATTTTTTCAATTTCAGTGTTGGCAATTTCAAGTTGAGCCTCTGTCATCTTTTCTCCATTAAAAAATATGGGTAACGCAATTGGCCCTCCATCTTTTCTTGCTTCCTGAATTTCTGGTATAAAGTCTGTAATCACCCTTGCCGCATTGTGTAACGATGACAAGCCATTATGGTTTGTGGGGATGAGTACTACATCGGAAGCGGCAACAGCACTCTGACTAAAAAACAGCCATTGTGTTGGGCAATCAATTAATATGTAATCGTAATCATAAACAAAAGCCTTAAGTAAATCTCGCAATCTTCTTACTCCTTTTTCGATTTTGGCAATAATATTGATGTTGTTATGATCTATCCATGCTCGCATTCCCGGATCTGATGGAATAACATCAAACAGATGCACTGATTTTCCTTGACTACCTTTAGGATTAAAAGGCACAACTGTATTGCGTATATCAAGTTTTCTATCGGTTAGACAATCTAATAAACTGGTATTCCCAATTTCGAGTTTAAGAGATGTAGTTAAATCTCTTTGAGCATCAAAATCAACTAAAAGAACTTTTTTATGTTCTTTCTTCAAAATTGCCGCTAAATTGATAACTGTTGTAGTTTTTCCTACTCCTCCTTTATTGTTGTAAACACAGACAGTTAACGCTCTTGGTGGCTTGTTAATCAAATGCTTGATATTGGCAACAATATCAGCAATATTTTCTTTCTTAATTAACTCGCAGCGAGTTGCTGGAAATACAATCTTTCCATGTCGCCGGAATAGCTGTATGTGAACTGAATTTGTCATAATGCCCCATTGAGCAGTGTGACACTTAGGCGAAAGCAGATACTTTTCAAGCTGTTTCCTAGTTTGTAAGTATTGAGGAGTGCCTTCTGATAAGTCGATCTTTGCTCCTCCCGTTGAGCGTGCTTTGACTTCAACAAGTAAATAAGGATTAATTTGAGAATTAAAAAAAATATCATTAGTGTTTGTATTGTGTCGAGCTGCAAAGTCAACTTTATTAGCCCCTGGCCCTGTGTTAAAATTTGGACGGCGTTCTTTAGCAGAAAATCCGAGAGCCTCCAGAAGAGGCTCCGCAAATTGATCGCAAATGACTTGTTCTACACGCTCATCTGGCAGAATGTTGCCTAAAATATCGTTCCAATTCATCAGTAGCATTACGTAATTCCTATGGATTTGGATGAGTTAGCAAGCTTTTCTAAGTACAGATAATCATACGTGTCACTGATTTGGCATCCGTATTTTCCTGGATTTATACCAATTTCCCTTGATAATGCTACAGATCAAAGTATTGTAGGGGCGGGTTTTACCAATAACCTGTGACAAAAACAAACCATTCAAATAAACCCGCCCTACGCCTTGTGTGGCACATTGATGGGAAAACGGTATTATATGATGTCCGGTCAATTACCCATAATTAGCAGCCGGGACACGGCACGATAAACGTCCATTGTTTGTCCGAGATATCTCTGATGCCGTGTCCCTACGCAACGACTCCTTAAGGTTTTTTTATTATGGGCAATTCAACGGACATCATATTAACCCCCAACTCAAAAGCCTGCGTAGGCAGGCTTGGTTTGTATAGCCCCAGGCTTTAGCCTGTGGGCGTCTATACCTGACTCATCTCCATCAATGTCACTTCCCAAACTAAGCGCGGCTGAGCAAATTTTTGCAAACACTTCCGCGCTTTTTCCAATTTTTCTATAATTCCCCTATCTAAAAATTGTTGCCAATAACAATGCTGCAAGTAATCTATTAACCACAATTGCGCTTCGGTGTCCAAGTTTTTATCAATTTGACGCGCTAATTCTAAAGCCTCCCGCAGTTTTTTAGGAAGTTGTTTTACCCCTTGGATTAATTCAGCAGGAATTGCTTTTAATTGTTCCATTGATGCGATCGCTTCCCCCGGACTCCCCTGGGCGATCGCTACTATCTCCCGATGCTCTAAAATCTCCCCATGACCCTTATCCCTCAGCACCTGCGCCATCGCTTCTGTAGTTAGTCGATAAAACGGTATCCTCTGACACCGCGATACCAGTGTGGGTAATAATGATTCAACGCTGGGTGCGATTAATATTATCGTTGCCCGTCCTGGTTCTTCCAAGGTTTTCAGCAACGCATTCGCCGCCCCTTCCGCCATTGTTTCGGCTTGTTCTAATACTACTAGCGATCGCGGTGCCACCAAGGGCGGACGACTCAAAAATTCGGTGATTTCTCGCACTTGTTCTAAACGAATTGAGGGCGGGGCCTTGCGTTTTAAGCCTTTTTGTGCTGCTTCCGCCGCCGATAGTCTTTCTCCGTTATGCAAATAAGTTGGTTCCACCCACAGCAAGTCGGGATGGTTACCCATAGAGATGCGTTTCCGTACCTGCTCCCGATTGGCTGGGACTTTACCACAAAATAACTGCTCGATAAAACACCGCGCTGCCAAACTCCGTCCCACTCCATCCGGCCCAGCAAACAGATATGCTGGCGCTATACGGTCAACTTCAATCGCCTGGGTCAGTAACTGCACCGCCCGATCTTGTCCGATTATTTCTCTAAAAGCATTCATCGAAGCCCCATCCAACAATTACCAATTACCAATTACCAATTACCAATTACCAATTTGGATACCATTGTGACAACCGCTTCTCGACAATCATCCGTATTTGCTCTTGTACCAACTCCTGGCTGAGGCTGGCATCTATCCGCGCGATCCGGGTCGGATGCGCTTTCGCTAGGGCTGTGAAGCCTTCTTGCACGCGCTGGTGGAATGTTAAATCGGCTTGTTCCATGCGAGTAATTTCTTTTTGTTGTTGCTTGCGTGCTAACCCAACGGCGGGGTCGATATCTAGCCATAAGGTTAAATCGCTTTGTAAACCGTTGGTAGCAATTTGGTTGAGTTGGTCGATCAGCGAGAGGTTTAAACCTCGTCCGTAACCTTGGTAAGCGATGGTGGAGTCGGTGTAGCGATCGCACAACACAATCGCTCCCCTAGTTAACTGGGGTAAAAGCATTTCCTCTACATGTTGCGCTCGATCCGCTGCATACAAGAATAACTCTGCCCGTTCGTGAATCGATAGGTGAGGGCGAACCTCTAACAGCAGGCGTCGCAATCCTAAGCCTAATTCGGTTCCCCCAGGTTCCCGCGTCACCACTACCTCTTGGGCAATACCCGCCGCTTTTAAGCGTAACAGCCAGCCGCTATCTTGCAACCATTGTCCCAATCGCCGTATTTGAGTTGTTTTGCCGCAGCCTTCTACCCCCTCGAAGGCGATTAGTTTGCCTTTTCGGGCTGAAATAAACTTAATGTTTTCCCTAGATCCCGCGTTCTCTTTTAAGCGCGTTGATGCTAATTCAGAAGAATTTTCTGGCAACATAATGGCATCTGGTAGTCAGCGTCACATAGCACAATATGGTAAAAAGTGCGTAGCTCTCAGGATAGAGGTAAAGGAATGGTTATGGCGATCGCTTGCAAATTGTATCAAACCTCCGGGCAGAGGTTGGGTATTATAAGAGGGTCTTGGAGTTGCAAGCCCGAGGTGTTCCATGGCTCGCTATACTGGTTCCTACACAATTGCCCTTCCCTTAGAGCGTCTTCGGCAGTCCCTGGTAGATGTTTTAAAGACCTTTCCTTTAAATATCATCTATGAGACTGGTGATTATTTGATGGCGCGGGAGATTCCCGGTAAGGTTTCCTATGCCAAGCTGGTGACTGTAGAAGTTTTGCTCGATCGCACAACGGCTACAGAAAAAGAGACTCGGATGAGTTTGGTGATGAAAAACGAAGAATTACCCCTACAAGTTGACAACCATTGCCACCAGATGTTCGATCTGATGAATCAGGCAATTATCGAAAATCGCCAATGGCAATTGGTTGAAACTGTAGCAGGAGAGCTGCCAACTATTTAGTCAAGGCAGACTTCGATTAATTGGGGTGGAGCAAAACGATCGGGGTTGACCAGAAGCACTTGCACCCCCATCTTTTAAGTAGGGTATGTAGCACGTGTGCTAAAATTGCTCTCGTCACTACAATAAGTTAAAACCTACCGACCTACTGCCGGAAAGTTGACGACCCAGGATCTAGCTTTTACGCTAGGATTTTGACCCCATAATGACAAAAGGAAATGACAAAAGGATTGCACAAGCATTTCCTGAGTTCTCAGGATATCAAGACAGTGAAGTCTTAACAATCCCCGCACCTTCAGGTCGGGGAGTGTCAGCTAGTCTTCCGAATCGTCATCTAACATACTCGGGTTAATCAAGGTGATATCAAACGGATCGAGGGGTCCTGAAGGCTGGGTATCGCGTCTGAGTTGGTAATATTTTGCTCGCACTTGGGGACCGAAGACAATCTCGTCTTCGTTTTCCAGGTCGTGAGCAGCCATTCGCCTACCGTTAATTAACAGACCGTTGGAACTACCTTTGCCTTTGGCATCGCCATCAACAATTCGGTAATAGTGAGTGCCATCTTGCCTGGGTAGGCGTACCAACGTGGCATGTCGGCGCGAGACAAAATGGGAGACGAGGCGAATATCGCACTGTGGGTCCCGACCAATCGAATAGACCGGGGCTTTTAGTACTACTTCCTTGCGTCCTTTATCGTCTTCAACAATCAACAGATGATTGTGTTCTTGTGGTACAGGCATTGAAGAATCTCTCTTGCAACAAGTTTAAAAACAGCGGTTAACTCAATGTTGAATGTAGCAGTTGCTGTTAACGTTATTGAGTTATATCTGACCGGGAGTTGGCTGACTCTTCGCTGGAGATTGTTCTTCTACAGTTTTTTCTACCATAGCGGGATCGATCAGCGTTACATCTAATGATGGATCTGGCAGCGGTGCTGACGAGGTGTCTTGGCGCTGCATGTACAGATAGGTAACCTGCACGTTAGAGCCAAAAACAATTTTGTCGTTATGTTTCAGGATACGAGCGCGGATTTTTTCACCGTTAATTGACAACCCGTTAGTACTATACTTGCCTTTTCCATCACCATCGATAATTTGGTAGGAGTAGCTGCTATCTTTATTGGGTAAGCGGAGCAAAGTCGCATGGCGATTGGAGACAAACAAGGACTCGACGCGGATATCGCACCTCTTACTCCGACCCAGGGAATAAGCAGGAGCCTGTAGAATAAACTCCCTTTGTCCCTTATCGTCCTCAACGATCAATAGATGTTTTTGATAGTCTGGTGAAGTCATCGAAGCATCTGTAATGCGAGGCGGAATCAGCGTGTCTTTGTTTGAATCATAACAGGCACAATCAAAGCGAATCCGATTGATAATGCCTGTTAACTTACCGACAATTTGGCGATCGCAGTTAGGGCGTCAACTCTTGTGAAGACCGACCTTCGCCGCCATTGACAGGGGTACACAAGGGATTGGTGCGGCGCAGAAGCAGAGAGTTAGTGACAACGCTGACCGAACTAAAGGCCATCATTGCACCTGCACCTGCTGGACCGAGAACGATGCCCCAAGCCGGAGCTAAAAGACCGGCGGCTATGGGAATTCCCAAGGTATTGTAGGCTAATGCCCAAAATAAATTTTGGCGGATTTTGTTGACAGTCGCACGGGAGAGCCGAATCGATTCGACAATGTCGGTGAGGCGCGATCGCATCAGGATAATCTGAGCGCTTTCAATAGCCACGTCGTCTCCCGCGTGCAGAGCAATCCCCGCATCCGCTTGTGCCAGTGCCGGTGCATCGTTAATCCCATCACCAATCATAGCGACTCGGTGACCCCCGGTTTGCATCTGTTGGATCGTCGCCACTTTGCCCTCTGGACGGACGCCCGCTTTCACGTCTTTGGCATCAATTCCTAAAGTTTGGGCGATCGCAATTGCCGCTTCGGCTCTATCTCCGGTCAAAATCATTACCTTTAATCCCATCTGCCGCAGGCTATCCACTGTTGTTTTAGCATCTTCTCTGAGAGCATCTGTAACCGCTATTACCCCTGCTAGCCTGCCTCCTACTGCGACGTATACTACTGTTTTACCAGCCAAAGCAAGCCCCTGGGCTTGAGCTTTTACCGCTTCGACCATCGATACGCCCTGCTGTATTAACCAATCTTCACCTCCCACCAGCACTTGCTGACCTTCCACCGTAGCAGATACCCCCAAGCCAGCTTCGGTATAAAAGTCTTGTGCCGCTGGGATAGATAATCCCAATGCTTTAGCTTCTTCCCCTATTGCTGTTGCCAGGGGATGGCAAGTGCCGCTTTCTGCCGCTGCCGCTAGTTGAAGTAAGGTAGTTTCATGCAGATGAGCAGGGGGGCAGGGGGGCAGAGGAGCATTTGTTGCTACATTCTCTTGCGATCCTCTCACCGGAATGCAATCCGTAACCGTAGGTTTACCTAGAGTCAGAGTGCCGGTTTTGTCAAAGACGATGGTATCGAGTTGCCTGACTCGTTCTAAAACATCGCCGCCTTTGATTAATATTCCTCGTTCGGCGCCGATGCTGGTGCCGACTAAGATAGCCGTCGGCGTGGCAAGTCCCAAGGCGCAGGGACAAGCGACTACTAGAACTGCGATCGCTAGCTTTAAACTCAACAGCAGGGGTGATGGATGAACCGTCATTTCCATCCCCATGCCCCCATGTCCGATTCCCCATGCCTCATGCATTACATCGGGCCACAGCCGCGTCCCGATAAAATACCAAAAGACAAACGTTAACGCTGCGGCTGTCATTACGCCGTAGGTAAAATACCCGGCTACCGTATCCGCCAGTTTCTGTATCGGGGCTTTGCGGGTTTGCGCTGCTTCTACTAATGCGACAATTTGAGCGATCGCTGTATCTTTGCCCGTGCGAGTCGCCTGCAAGACGATAACCCCTGACTGATTTAGCGTTCCGGCGGCGACAGAATCTCCTGGTTGCTTTAATACCGGCATCGGTTCCCCAGTCAGCATCGACTCATCCACCGTTGTCTTACCCGCAACCACTTCGCCGTCGGTGGGGATTTTCTCTCCGGGTAAAACTTGCAACCATTCTCCTATCCGCACTTGGTCGGCTGGAATTTCAATTGCCTGATGCATCGATGTTTCATCTACAACCTTGTCGCTGGTATTTTTGACTAAGCGCGCGGTTGTTGGCTGTAGCGAAAGTAACGCTTCAAACGCTGATGCGGCACGTCCCCGCGCCTGTTGTTCTAAGGTGCGACCCAACAGGATAAAGCCCAACAACATCACGGGTTCGTCAAAGAAACATTCCCACCCCAATTGCGGAAACAGTAAAGCTACGACGCTGGTGGTATAAGCGGTTACCGTCCCCAATCCTACGAGGGTATTCATGTTAGGTGCTAGCCGTCGGATGCCCCAAAAGCCATCTACAATGATGGCGCGACCTGGCCCTAGTAAGGTTGCGGTTGCTAGTCCCCAGTGAAACCAGAACGGGGTAAGAATTGAAAAGTGTTGGCCTAAATGGCCTAGTCCGGATAGGACAATTAAAGTACCAGCCATTATCAGCCGCCAAATGGTGGCTTTGATTTCCCGGCGGTGACGTTCTGCGGGGGTGATGTAATCTGTTTGATTAGTACTGCCGTAACGGGGTTGAGTGGGAAACCCGGCAGATGTCAGTTTTTCAGCTAAATTAGTCGGGTCAAGCCTACCAATTTCGTACTCAACAACGGCGACCTCGGTGACCAAATTGACGCAGGCGGAAATCACTCCAGGATTTGATTTTAACTGTTGCTCTACAACCTTGACGCAGCCAGCGCATCTCATGCCAGCTACGTCTAGAGTAATTGTATCGGTGGGGAAGGTTGGGTGAGCGTTCGCCGTCTGAGACGATGCGGGATGAGAAGATTTCTGGACTAATTGCAACACTTCGCTTACCTACTCTGTTTCTCGTTTCTTTTTCAAAGGTAGGCGAAGCGATTGTGCGATCGCCTCTATCTCGCTAAGTTTTTTAAACTCTCGTTTATAACTGTTAATATTCCAGCCGCAGTCAGTATGTGAAAATACTGTCTTGCATCTATCAAAAGCTAGAAATATTAACTTTATTTACCTCCGCTGCCCAAGATAAATAGACTCAACAAAGTACCGCTATTCCACAGACTGTGGAGTAGCATCGGAGCTAGTAGGTTGCGCGATCGCGTGTAAACCACCCCCAACACCATTCCCAACGTCGTCAGCGGCAGTACTTCTGACAAACTCAGGTGAGCAACTGCAAACAGCAAGCTACTAGCCCCAATTGCTCCCCAAACTGACATGTAGCGCGTCAAAGACGGCAGTAAAAATCCCCGGAACAAAAACTCTTCAAACAGCGGCGCGGCAACGGCTGCTGTTAAGAAAAATATCAATAACGCCACCCCATCTTGACTCCCCAGCACCAACGGCAACAGCGGATTGCTTCCTCCCTGTCCGCGCCAAACCAGCTGGTTAATCAAAGATACTAAAATCACCAGCGGCAATGCGGTTAAATAACCCCCCAAACCCCACCAAAACCAGTTGCCGCTCAAATCTAGCCGAAACCACTTTTCTTGCTGCGGTAACGGTAAAAAAGGCTTGATCGAGAAATACAGCACCGACAACCCACCCAGCGCCACCAAAACATAACTCGCCAGCACGTACAAAGACTGACCCCGCACGTCGAAGCTAGAAGCCTTGACTTTTAGCAAAAAGAATGCTAATGGAACCAGGATTTGTCCCATCAAGAAAAAGCCGACAACGAACACCTGCCAAATCGTCTCGGCGTCCCAGGGAGTTGACCAGGGAAGATTTTCATTTTGCGCCAATAGGGAATCTTTGCCCTTGACCAGTCGCTGACCCACTAGAAAAATTAGCAGTCCGACGCCAACTAAAAATCCTAAAGTTGGGACAGCACTGACAATCGCTAATTTCAGAACCGCTTGTTCGGCTATTTCCCGTTCTGCGGCGATCAGCTTAGAGAGCGCATCCTCGCGTTGTTGTAACTGGTAAAGTCTCTTTAACCCCTGGTAGCGGAACCATCCATCTAACTGCTTGTTAATCCACTGCTGTGCATCTGGAAGCAAGCGGGGGGGACTGCTCCACAAACCGATCAAAACTGTAGCGGTTTTGGCGGCAGATTCTCCATTGGGTTGAGTTTGTACTCGCTCGTTCAACTCTGTCCAGGTTTTTAACGCCGCCTCGGTTTGTCCTTGCTCAACCTGTAAAATTCCCAGCCGCAAGTCTAACTCGTTAATCAATTGTTCGGTTTGTTGAATCGACGCCTGTAACGGTGCTTGCTTGCGAGAAATAGATGTTTCAATACCGGGCGTGACTTTCAGCGGTTTCTCTGGGGCGGGTGAAAGCAGGGGATTTTGCTGTTGCAGTTGTTGCAGAACGGTTTGAGCAGATTGGCGCGCCTGTTCGTATTGCTTAGTAGCCGCTTTGAGCGGTTCAACGCCGATGAGGGTTTCCCGTGCTGACTTGAAATCAACACCCTGTGCAGTTTCACCTTGCCACTCCGTAGCGTGAAGCAGCAAATTGGTTTGGTACAGTTCCAAGCGACTTTGAATCTGAGGCTGATTCCAGCTGGCGATTAAAGACAAGCTCAGGATAAACAGTATCGCAATCGTCAGTACGCCTAAAATAAACCGCTTCAGTGTCATCTGTATTTTCCCCAGGATATCCCTACCAGTTTAGTAGCTCAGGCATCCTTGAGAATTATAGGGCGTGGGAGAGCTTATCCGCCAAACCAGCGTTAGTGCTGTCTGTCGCCACCTATATATTTGTGTAGGACTTACGCACGGCGATCCTAGAAACCGGGTTTCTGCGTAGATCTTTGCTTGCCAAACCGACAATTTTTCATAGAAACCCGGAATATGCGCGTAAGTCCCGTTTTGTATAACCGTTGAACTGAGCTATTTTCAGATGCTGGTCAGAGAAATTATTAAAAAAAGTAACTAAGTATTTAAGTGAAAAAAAAATACATATAATTGCGGATATTCTGAAGTCAAAACAAATACGTAAAGAAGGGCGATCGCTTAACTTATCTGCTTTGCGTTAGCGAGGAAAAACCTATGGCAATTAGTTCTAGAGACTTGTTCGATGAAGAATTTTATCTGAATGCTAACCCGGATGTAGCAGAGGCGGTTGCCAGGGGCGAGATCAGAAGTGCTTTTAGACACTTTGAAAGGTTTGGTCAATTCGAGGGGCGCGATCCCAGCCTACTTTTTGATACAGCATATTATCTAGCGGAAAACCCAGACGTAGCCGCAGCAGTTGCCAGCGGCGAACAAGACAGTGCTTTTAAACACTTCAGGAAATTTGGACAATTTGAGGGACGCACTCCCATTGCCCAATTTGATCACAACTTGTATCTCGCTCAAAACCAGGATGTAGCAGCAGCAGTTAGCAACGGTCCATTCAGAAGCGGCTACCAACACTTTGTCGAGTATGGTCAAAATGAGAATCGACCCGGTGCGCCTAACCTTGTTGGAGTGCCGTTCAGTACTGACAGTTCTAGGGTATCCGAATTTGTCGCCCCAGTTGCACCCTCTGAAATCAATGTGACCTTGCTACCAGGTCAAACACAAACGATTCCAATCAGAGTTGCAGTACCGAGAAACACCAGACCTTTGCCACTGGATGTGTTTCTGCTGCAAGACCTTTCAGGATCGTTTGAAGAAGATTTGCCAATTGTGCGGGACTTAGTGCCAAATTTAACTAGAGAACTACAAAGTATCACCACAAACACTCAATTTGGTATTAGTTCATTTATCGATAAGCCAGTATTGCCCTTTGGCAGAAATGATGGTCAGCATTATGTATTTCGCCCCGATTTAACCCTAACTACGGATACAGCAGCACTGCAAAGGACAGTAGGAAATTACAGTACTAGCTCTGACCTTAACATCGGCGAGGATAGCGCGGAAGCGCAACTAGAAGCACTGCTGCAAACAGCACTTCGTACCAGAGAAATTGGTTTCAGAGATGGCGCACGCCGGGTGGTAGTAGTAGCAACTGATGCACCTTATCACGTTGCAGGTGATGGTGTTGAAGCTGGGATTACCATTCCTAACAATAACAATACAGTCCTCGATGGTAATCCTCCAGGAACGGGAGAAGACTATCCAAGCGTTGCTCAAGTTCGTAACGCGCTGCAAGCTGCAAACATTGTGCCAGTTTTTGCAGTTACAGAGGAGGTTATCCCCGATTATGAGGCATTAGTTAGCCAACTTGGGTTTGGCGAAGTTGTCGAATTAGAATCTGATAGTTCCAATTTAGTGGATGCAATTGACTTAGGGTTAGGGGGTATTTCGAGTGAAATTGTACCCACTGTCAGCAGCGATGATTTCGGCTATGTGAAAGGTATTACTCCATCCAGGGTGAGTGATGTTGTTCCTGGTAGCGTGTATACGTTTGATGTAACACTGGGGTCTGACGGCAGAGATGGCGATGATACTCTGACATTGCGTGCGCTTGGTTATGGGGATACAAAGGTTAACATCATAACGGGTGGCGAACCAAAAATCTCTGATAAAGTTACCAACACATATGAAAATTTTGGAAAAACCGATCGTCTTGAGCGTGATGTAAATATTAGGGTTTGGCAAGACGCAGATAATGACGGAAAACCTGATGACAATCCAAGCCAGCGCGTGAGAAATGTTGAAACATATGTTGTAATTCATGGTTGGAATAATGACCCCAATACTTCAACAATAGCCAATTTGGCACAGCAAATTGGTTCTCCAACAGACAAGGGTGGTGAGGGTAAGCAAGTTATAGTTGTCGATTGGAAAACTGCAGCCGAAAGCCCAGTTCCATTGGCGAATAGAGCAGCCGAATGGATTCATGACGTTGCCGATTTTGCAGCACGTGCCCTTAGAGATACATGGAAAATAGATCCTAAAAACATTAATCTTATTGGTCACAGTTTGGGTAGTCTGGTTGCTTCGGAAATAGCTTTTATCCTATCAAACAAGGAGTCTAATAAAGCAGAAGATAATAAATATCGCGATAATCCAAATATTGACTTAGAAAAGCGTGTTAATACTCTTATTGCTTTAGATCCACCGGGAGAGGCAGGAACTAATCCTTTTGAAGGGTACGATCTAGATAAGGACGCAGATGGAACTCAATCACCAGTTTCTTTTAGGAATGTGTCGGATTTTTCCAGAGCGTTCTGGGGAAGCCTTTTATCAGGCGATGGACTGGGAAAACCAGAATTTGCCAGAACAGCTCATGAGTCAATTTATGTTGATTTCAAGCGTCCCAATGTAGACATATTCAACCCTGACCTACAGCTGGCTACTGCTAATCATGGTAATATTGTTCAGCTTTTCGCAAATATGCTGAAAGGCTCAGGAGCAATAGCCTCTCTTTTCCAGCTTAATACTTCTGAACACCAGGATTGGAAGAAAGATACTTTCAGTGAAAATGAAGCAATTTTAGCAGCTACAGCACGCTTCGGTTTAGACAACGATCCCAATACTGAACCACTCTTATTATTTATCAAAGATGCCAATACTGAAAATGACGATGTAGTTTATGGTAGCACTGGGGATGATAAGGGGGAGAGAAGGATAGATGGTGGTTTTTTTGACAGAAACTCTTTCGGCGGTTTAGCTTTCGATGCCACCTTCAATAGCTTTGGTAATGATAAATTATACGGCGATACCGGAGATGATGAAATCTTTGGCGGAACTGGTAAGGATACTATTTATGGAAATCAAGGAAACGACACCATCAATGGCGAACAGGATGATGACCTAATTTATGGAGGTCAAAACGAAGATTATATCTACGGAGGCAAAGGGGCAGACAAAGTTTATGGAGATAATGGTAACGATACTCTCGAAGGAAACAATGGTAGCGATACGCTTTTAGGAGGAATAGGTTCAGATAGGATATGGGGTGGTGGTGATAATAGCGCTGACATTCTTGATGGTGGATCGGAAAATGATACCTTGACAGGGGAATCTGGAAATGACACACTCACTGGTGGAGCCGGTGATGATAAGCTCGAAGGTGGTAATGATGATGACACGCTGATCGGTGGCACTGGTAAAGACACGCTAACAGGTGGTTTTGGTAGCGATACATTTGTTTTTTCACCAGGCGATGGAGCCTCTAGCAGAGACGATGCTGATATCATTGAGGACTTTGGCACGGGTTTGGTTTTTGGGGTAGGTGGTGTTGATAGAATTGGTTTAGCAGGTGGTTTGATGGAAGCACAAATTCAGATGGAAGTATTTGGTGGTAATTTCTTGGGATTTGGGAAGAAAACTGCTTTAATTGCAAATAGTGAATACCTGGCTGTTCTCAACGGTGAATTTAATAAAAACGATCTGAGATTTGAACCAAACTTCATTATCCCAACGATTATTTGATTGTTCATCTGTGCGATCGCATCTCCACAAGCTGGCTTTTTGGATAGGTGCGACCTATGGGGAATGCGATCGCGTAGCATTCCGGAGGCATATCGCTCTCAATCCCCACTTTCTGAATTATCTGATTTAACTGTAACCGTTAACTTTAATCCCAGTTTATCCAGCCAAAGTGCCAAGTTATAAATTTCAGCACTTCCTTCTACCGACAGAATACGCTCTAATTTTTCTAAATGAAGCGATTCTTGCTGTTTTGGCAGATTCATTTCTCCAAGTGCAAGGGCTACATCTTGTAGAGCATCTTTAAGCAATTCTGGTTCTGGATCTTCTTCTTCCAAAATCGCTTCGATGTAGCCAGCAGCATATTCAGGGTTTTTGAGACGTGCAATCAGGGACTCTCGGTAGCTATCATCGGTGGGCATTTTCTCTTCTCCTAATGTGGAGGTAATGGTGCGTTACACTTCGTTAACGCACCATACAAACACAGGATTTACGCAACTGGCACATTGAATTTAAAGTTTGTAGTTGCGATGCAAGCGCTGATTCTGGGTTTAATCCACAAGAACATAGCGGATCAAACTTCTCATTAGCTTGCCGGGAGTAAAGGCAGGTAACAGCTTCGACCATTCTTTGACTTCGGCAAAGCGACATTTATACAGCGCGTGAACAATTTTGTCAATTCCCTTCGCTGAGCCAATGACTAGGATCAGCACAGGTTCGCGGTCTGGTTCAGTAGGCGCAGGAGTTAGCTGTAAGGTGGACGATGGGGGAATCTCTTGGACATCTTTGGCAGTAAAAAGCCTGGTTTTAATCATAGCGGTTGACCTGATTGGTAGAAATAGTTGCTAATCGTCAACTATGACAAGTGTACCGCATTGGGTGACAATCAGCATCGTTTACGAGATCAAGACTCTCTGACACAATCGGGAGCATGGGAAGAGCAGGTAAAGCCCTCAAACAGGTGTTGGCGGCATACGACATCAGTCAGTATCAATTGGCGGCAACAATGGAGATCGATCGCTCAAACATCAGCCGTTGGGTAAGTGAAGAACGAGATCCTTCGGCTGAGGCAGTATTTGCGATTAAGAAGGCATTGCAAGCATTAAACCCGAATGCTGCTAAAGAATTCGTTTGGTTATATCTGGAAAATGGAGCCGAAGACAGTTAATTTGTAACTTATGGGGGATGCGAAGTCTGCCATTGGGTCGGGTCGCCCAAACAAGGTAAAATCTTTGCAGACCCCTCTCCTATTGTTTGCGGAGGATACTCCCCTGGCTACCCGCGTTATTCTTGTCCGTCACGGGCAAAGCAGTTACAACCAGCAGCAGCGCATCCAAGGTCGTCTCGATGCGTCGATTTTAACCGATGCAGGCCGCGCTACCGCGCTTTTAGTCGCAAAGGCACTCAGCGGTATCACTTTTCATGCCGCTTACTCTAGTCCTCTGCAACGGGCTAAAGAAACGGCGGTGACGATTCTTTCGAGTTTAGAATCATCGGATGTGCCACCGCTACAGGTTGCAGATAATCTGATGGAAATCGATCTGCCGCTGTGGGAGGGGTTGTATAAGCAAGAAGTTAAGGATAATTTTCCCGAAGAGTATCGCTGCTGGCAAGAACGCCCCGACGAACTGCAAATGCAAGTAGCAACGCCAGAGGGAACTAAAACGCATTTTCCCGTATTAGCGCTTTTCGAGCAAGCAAAGCAATTCTGGAATGAAGTTTTATCCCGCCATCAAGGACAGACTATTTTAGTCGTAGCCCATAACGGAATTAATCGCGCTTTGCTTAGTACGGCAATTGGAATTCCTCCCGCACGCTATCATTCAATTCAACAATCGAACTGCGGCATTAATGTTTTAAATTTCGCCGGTGGTTTGGGCGATATCGTACAGTTAGAGTCGATGAATCAAACGGCTCACTTGGGAGATATCCTACCCAAGCCGCGCCCCGGTCACAAAGGACCGCGTTTATTGCTAGTGCGTCACGGGGAAACCGAGTGGAACCGTCAGAAGAAATTTCAGGGACAAATTGACGTTCCCTTAAACGATAATGGACGAGAACAATCGAGTCGGGCGGCTGAGTTTCTCAAGGAAATTCCGATCGATTTTGCTATAACTAGCCCGATGTTACGTCCCAAAGAAACGGCTGAGATTATTTTGAAATATCACCCGGATGTGGAATTGCGATCGCAGCCGGAATTAAAGGAAATTAGTCACGGGCTTTGGGAAGGAAAATTAGAAGCGGAAATTGAGCAAGAATATCCCGGTTTGTTGAAAGACTGGCAAGTCGCACCGGAAACGGTGCAAATGCCCGAAGGGGAAAATTTGCAACAGGTGTGGGAAAGAGCGATCGCATCCTGGAATGCCATTGTTACCGAATTCAGCCAACAACCCAAAACTGGTATCGTTGTAGCTCACGACGCGATTAACAAAGCCATTCTCTGTCATCTTTTCGGCTTGGGACCAGAACACTTCTGGAACTTTAAGCAAGGCAATGGCTCGGTCACCGTTATCGATTATCCTAAAGGTGCGGAAGGATACCCGGTTTTAGAAGCTATGAATATTACTATTCACCTCAGCGGCAGTATTTTAGATAAAACCGCAGCCGGGGCATTGTAATATAATTGGCAGTCGCAAATAAAGGCAGCTAATGGCTAATGGCTAATAGCTGCTAAAACAATTAGCAATCAGCAATTAGCAATTAGCAATCAGCAATGAACGAACTACTTCAACAAGTAAGGTTATTAGATCCGCTCTCTGGAACGGATCGAGTTGCTGATGTTCTAATTGCAGATGGTGTAATTCAGGCGATTGAAGATAAAATTTATCACTGGCCTGAAGATACATCGGTACGCGATTGTTGGGGATTAATACTAGGGCCAGGATTGGTAGATCTTTACAGCCATTCAGGAGATCCCGGTTTTGAAGAAAGGGAAACCTTGATTTCTCTAAGTCAAGCCGCCGCATCTGGAGGTTTTACCCGCCTTGCCATCTTACCCGATACCGCACCAGCTATAGACAATCCAGCAGCACTAGCAAGGTTACAGAAATTACATCCCTCGCTCTCACCTGCCCCTATTCTCCATTTCTGGGGTGCTTTAACCTTGGGCGTAAAGGGAGAGGAAATGACCGAATTAGCAGATTTGGCATCTGCTGGAGTAGTTGGTTTTGCCGATGGTCAACCCCTGTCCAATTTAGCGCTATTGCGTCGCTTGTTGGAATATTTACAGCCTTGGGGAAAACCTGTGGCGTTATGGTGCTGCGATCGCCAGCTTACAGGCAATGGTGTCATGCGCGAAGGCTCTCATTCGATTGTCTATGGTTTGCCGGGAAATCCAGCAATTTCCGAAACTTCTGCGATCGCTGCTTTGCTAGAAATGGTAGAAGCCATCGGCACCAGCGTCCACATCATGCGCGTTTCTACCTCTCGCGGCGTCGAGCTAATTCAGCAAGCTAAACAACGCGGCTTACCCATCACCGCCAGTACAACTTGGATGCACTTGTTGCTTGACACAGAAGCAGCTATAAGTTATAATACATCACTCAATATTGAACCGCCTTTGGGGAATCCATCGGATCGGGTGGCATT
>DNGJ01000491.1:0-900 GCA_003486305.1 Cyanobacteria bacterium UBA11371 | reverse complement strand
GAATTGTGGCGGGCGTTGAGTACGCGCCCTGCCGAGTGTTTAAAGCAAAAACCCGCTAGCCTCGCACCCAATCAACCCGCTGAGATTGCTTTATTTGACCCCCAACAAACTTGGAAAGTTGAGAAACTTTCCCTGAAATCCCTTTCTACCAATACACCTTGGCTGGGTCAACAACTCAAAGGTCGCGTCCTAGTGACTGTTAATGGTTAATTGGTAATTCTCAAGACGGCAAAAGCATTTTAATCCAATTACCAATTACCAATTACCAATTACCGACTTGAGTTATTTAGCAGGATACAACGGTTGTGGAGTCAGTCCCCCCAAGCGATTGAGAGGCCAGAAACGAACCACGGCCTTACCTATGATGTTGTCGCGGGGAACCGGCCCCCAGAAATGACTATCGCAGCTATTGTTACGATTATCACCCAAGACTAAGTAAGACTTCGGAGGTACTTTAACCGGGCCAAACTGATAGCTAGGAGGGGCATCGATATACTTTTCCGCCAACTTTTGACCGTTAATAAATACCTGTTCGCCTTTCACCTCGACCTTGTCGCCCGGTAGCCCAACTACACGTTTGATAAAGGCATCCTTGAGTCTGGGATTATTCTGGGTGGTCGAATCTGGAGACGAGTCAGCCCAGTTATTATTATTTGGATTCGGGTCGGAAAAATTACTAAAGCAACTAGCCGCCTTCTGGGGCGGCATGAATACCACAATATCTCCCCGCTGAGGATCTTTAAAGCGATAGCTGATCTTATCAACGATTAAACGGTCGTTAATCTGTAGCGTTGGTAACATCGACCCAGAGGGGATGTAACGGGCTTCCGCTACAAAAGTGCGAATGCCAAAAGCCAATACAGCACTTAATCCGATCGTCTTGACAGCTTCTAACCAGGC
>DNGJ01000492.1:4048-46868 GCA_003486305.1 Cyanobacteria bacterium UBA11371 | reverse complement strand
ATTAAATACGTCTCAATTCCAGCTTTGGCAAGCGTTTCGGCAGCACAGGAACCCGATGGCCCCCCTCCTACAACAGCAACCCGTAGTGACAAAGGTTTTCTCCCAATCGCTTCAAGCTACAAGGTGAGATGGTATCACGGAGTTTGAGCCTAATTCTCACTGAATTGGCTGGATATGAAGAAATTGCTACAGACCTTAACACTTCTTAAGAGACAAGGTTGAAAAGGACGCTCCTGACGCAGAGACTTTGCCCGGAGTGGTCTTTACGGGAAATTTATCCAGTTTCTGGTTAAGTAAAATTAACTAAACCTAGTATTCATCAGCACTCGCGCTGATATCTGCCTGGGATTGTCTCGGTCTACTTACTTAAAGATTGTGTAAATTTAACCAATATACCTAGAAAAAATCTTCAGGTCATGCGAAATTAATTTTAAGCGATAAATCACAACTGACCTATCAGAGCAATAACTAATGATAACGGATTCGCTCTCTGTCCGCTCTGAAAATACAGCTTATTAGCATCTACCAAATACGCGATAGATCGTCGGTTTTGATCTGTTGAATTGCTGCGGCAATTTCACTAGGGTTTATTTGAACGAGGTGGTTACTATCCCATCTCTAACTCGTCCAACTATCAAACTTTAAATCTGGGGGGAAACCAGTTATTATGTCTATTGCAACTCTCGTGAAAAAAGTATCGATCGCTGCTGGATCGACAGCAGCGATCGCTGTAGGAACTGTTGTTGCCTCTCCCGTGCAGGCTACTACTCTCTACAGCCAAACTAATATCATCACCAATCCTGGGGCTGGATTCAACGGTGAGGATGTCAGCCAAGCCTCTGCAAATGTTAACGTTGCCGGAAGCACTGTTACGGGCGGCTTCCGACTGGCTCAAAGCTTCACAATTGCTAACCCTGGTTTGTGGCAAATTGATACTGTGTCAGTCATGGCCTACATGACCTCAAACTACGGGTTCCCACCAGCATCACCCTTCACGGGTATCTCAGTCAACATTTGGGATAATGCTCCAGGCAGCCCAGGTAGTAATATTCTTGGCTCATCTACAACTCTACAAAGTACCAATTGGACTGAGGTTTACAGAACTTTTAATGGATCTGGTAATTTAACGAATAGTCAGCGTCCTGTAATGAATATTGCAGCGGCATTTACAGGTCTAAACCTCTCCGCTGGCAACTACTGGGTAGACTATGCTCTGACTGGGACATCACCCACAGGGGGTACGACAGCATTTACTCCCTATCTGATGACGACTTCAGGCGGTCAACCCGTAACTTTAAACGGCAATGCTCGACAGTTTAACGCCTCTACTTCTCAATGGTCTACTATCAGCAACGACGGTCAAGGTGTTTCACTACCTTTAACGGTAACGGCGCGACAAGTTCCCGAACCTGCTTCTATTTTGGGTTTGTTAGCTGTTGGTGCTTTAGGCGCAACTTCCCGATTAAAGCGCAAGCAGCAACAGGAAGGTTAATAGATTCTCTCGCTGAGCCAGGAATTACAATCCAAAGGCTTTTACCTAAAGTCAGTTGATACCAACTGAACGCTGAGTTCAGAAATTGAGGATTGCAGGTTTGTATCCCTGCTGTAGAGACGTTATATATAACGTCTCTACATTTTTGGCGTTCAAATGCTACTACAAATTCATGCTGAGAATTCGCAAAATTAATCCTTTCGATTTGCTTGTGCGACAATTTGCGATCGCGAAGCTAGCCCTTGGCATATCGCTTCGATCAAAGCCTACCAGCGGTATATTTCGCCACATAAGGGCTTTTCCTGCGCCCACAGGCTGCTGTATGGCGGCGAGTCTTGTTCTGGGTATATTAAAGGTGCCGCTCAAAAAGGCTTGCTACAAGCTTTGAGCAGCGCACGGGAACGTTTTCTTTGCATGTATTGGAGCAAGTCTCATCCTTCGATCTCAGCAGTTAGAAGACTCCGAATCAGAGACAGAAAATCGAAAGAATTTACCAACTAAGGAAAATACCTGTCTGAATGCACCCAGCTTGGCTGCAAGCCTTGCAGCGAGATTCCACATTGCTCGCTTGCCGATTGCGCCCGTTGCGATCGCGCTGCGGCAGCCAGTATAATTTTCTCCCCTCGCTTTCTTGGCTACAAACGATACAACAAATGCCCCCAACTGTGATATAAAACTACAGTAAGTCCAGCGATTAACTGGGGATTTAGGAGAACTGCGATCGCTCGATCGCGAGTTCAGCCGAAGTTTGGTGTCCTTTAATACCCGGTTACATGGACTTACTGAGATTACAGAACGGGTTATTAGAGGTTTCGCCAGTGGGTATTGTTGTTGAAAATGTATCAAAACAGTTCGGTAGTTTCCAAGCCGTTGACGATGTAAGCTTAAAAATCAAATCGGGTTCCCTGGTAGCATTATTAGGGCCATCGGGGTCGGGGAAGTCCACTCTGTTGCGGTTAATTGCCGGGTTGGAAATGCCGGATAGGGGCAGAATATTACTCACTGGTAAAGATGCTACCAATCAAAGCGTACAGGAACGCAACATCGGGTTTGTCTTCCAGCATTATGCTTTATTCAAGCACATGACCGTGCGTCAGAATATAGCCTTTGGGTTAGAAATTCGCAAAGGAGCCAAAGGCAAGACCAAGGCGCGGGTAGAGGAGTTACTGGAACTGGTACAGTTGTCGGGATTGGGCGATCGCTATCCGTCCCAGCTATCTGGAGGTCAGCGTCAGCGGGTAGCTTTAGCCCGGGCTTTGGCGGTTGAACCTAAAGTTTTGTTGCTAGATGAACCATTTGGCGCATTAGATGCTAAAGTCCGCAAAGACTTGCGAGCTTGGTTGCGTCGCCTGCACGATGAAGTCCACGTGACTACAGTATTCGTCACCCACGACCAAGAAGAAGCAATGGAAGTTTCCGATGAGATTGTGGTGATGAATAAAGGGCGGGTGGAACAGGTGGGAACGCCCGCAGAAATTTACGACCATCCCGCTAGTGCGTTTGTCATGAGTTTTATCGGGCCGGTAAACGTGTTGCCAAGTACTTCGCGCATGTTTGAAGGAAATGGCTTTGAGTCGGCGCAACCGGAAATATTTTTACGACCTCACGATATTATCGTGCAACGGGAAGCAAACGGCACGACGGTAGCGGCGAGAGTGAGTCGTTTGATTCATTTGGGGTGGGAAGTTCAGGCGGAATTAACTTTAGATGATGGTCAAGTTTTGACCGCGCATTTGACCAGAGAAAGGTTCGATCAGTTAAAGTTGGAACCGCAAGAGCGGGTGTATGTAAAACCCAAGGATGCCAAGTCTTTTCCTTTGTATTATTCGATTTAGGTAAAACAGGGCGGGCAGGATGCCCACCCCACAAGAAAAATAATACAGCGGATTGCAAGCAAGTAACGTACATAGCCCTTTGGCTTCGTTTGTGTAGCGGCACCCTTAAGGGTGCCGCTACACAAACTTTCGGTGTAACATCTAAGGCTGCAAACCGCTATATTATTGTGGGGTAGGCGTCTCGCCTGCGCTGATGCTCCAAGCTTCAGTTTTGCAGAGTAAGATGCTAGCGGGTGGACTCAGATTTAAATGAAAAGTTTAACTGAGGTATTCCGCTTGCGTGTAAACGGCCTTTAATGATATTTGCAACTTCGATGTATGACATATTATCTTTAGGGCCAAATGGAATATCTGCTTTCCACTTCCCATTGAAAGTGATAGTCAGCTTAGCAGGGACTAACACTTTCCTAGCCGAAATATTGTATTGAGTTATGTAACTTTCACCTTCGTTAAGCTTGACTTTGGCAAAATCAGATAAGTAAGGTTCTAGCAATAACCAAAACGCTCTGTCTACTGTAGCTGCTAAGTAGTAACCAGGTCGTCCCAGAAGATCGCCATACATGAAAGATTTTACATAGATATTCATTATCCTGTCATTTTTACTGTCAACATAATTATTATCATTCGGTATCCTTTCGAGATACTTGCTAACCTGATAGCGATTTAAGTCAATACCGCGTTGTATTAGCAGCATTTTGAGGTAATCTTTTTTTGCAGCAAGGTTAGCTAATCTGGCAGAAAGATTATCAGGGTTGTTTTGTGTAGTCTGACTTTCTGTTGGTATAATTTGCAGCTTGCTGATGTTTATATCTTCGTTAAAAAGCAGTTTAACCGGATCTTCCTTGTATGGAGATAGCCGTTTGATAGCTCTGTGGCAAACTTCTTGGTGTGGATAGTTTTGATTTTCAGCAAGCACAGACATCCCTACAACACTTAGCAGACACTTATTTTTTAGTACTGCCAGAGATGTTTCATTGACAGCCCTAATATTTACTCGTGCTAGTTGAGTCAACTCATAACCCTGAATGTGTTCTATTGTTTCCTGGTGAGCTTGGTATACTTCTATAGCGAAGCCATTGACTAATAATCTTCTTAGAAAAAAGATACCTGACTCTTCAAACTTTGCGTTACCTTTGCAAGCCCAGTTATCTGAATAATTAGGGCGCTTCCTGAAAATTTTTCTCAGAAAGCGATAACTAGACTGCCAGTCATTACAAGAAACTTGTAATTGTTTTGAATTTACGCAGACGTGTATCACTTTGAGAGGCAACACTGCCTTCTGAACTCTCCAATCATCTCGCCAATATACAGAATCTTCTATTAGTTTAACGTCTTCTTTTCGTGGTGGCTCTACACCCAGTACAAAACTGTAGGGGGCAAGGCTAACTAGAGTTTCCCGTAAAAGTGTTTCTGTTGGATGTAGTTTCTTAGTTTTAACTTTAGTCCCGTTCAACTGCGGATTATAATGCTCGATGCGTTGCTTTTCGATAGCATCGAGCAGCGATTCAGCTACTAGCTCGTAATAGATGGTAAACTTGTTTTTATGTTGTTTTTGTAGCTGATAGAGCCTATGGTGGCTTTTCCTAGCCCAGCGAACGCGCAAATTTTTCGCCTGTCCTATGTACCAGATTATAGATTTTTCGTCTAAGACGTAGTAGATTCCCGATTTTTCCGGAAGTAGTCCTCTGCTGTTGATATTTATATGGGGCAATCGGAGAATATGTTCGTCTGCACTCATGTTTGTCTTTTCTAGTTGTTACATGAAGTCCCTAGTAGAAAAACTTTAATCGAAGCGATCGCATTTGCAATCGGAAATTTTACTGAAAATACGCGATCGCTCTCGTAGATCGAGCCTCTCCTGCTATACTCAGGGGCGGGTTTATGTAAACTATCTGGTAAAACCCAGCCCCACTCAGCACTGACTTTGGCTCAAAATAGTACCCATGCTTTGGTTACCCAAATCTAAACCATTTCGTTCCCTAGTTCAATTTCTCGGTTTGTTTTGTCTTTGCTTGTTATTGGTCGCGAGTTGTGGTAGGCGTCCCACCGCTAATGCACCGACTCCCGCGACGGGAAGCAATTCAGGGCGGATTACAGTCGGCATGACGATTAAACCGCGCACTCTCGATCCGGCGGATGCTTACGAACTAGCATCGAGTACCGTACTTTATAGTTTGGGCGATCGCCTCTACACCTACAAGCTCGGAACTACGCAACTAGAACCCCAACTCGCCTCCTCACTTCCTAAAGTTAGTCCCGATGGTAAAACCTACACTATCCCCCTGCGTCAAGGCGTTGTTTTCCACGATGGGACGCCTTTTAATGCCCAAGCAATGGCGTTTTCCCTCGATAGATTTATTCAAAATGGCGGTAAACCGAGTTCGCTAATAGCAGATTTAGTCGAATCTGTCAAGGCTTCGGGAGAATACGAACTAACAATTAAACTGAAAAATGCCTTTGCACCGTTTCCGGCGGTGTTATCTTATTCTGGTTTGTGTGCGGTATCGCCGAAAGCTTACGAGATTGGTGGCGGGAAGTTTAATCCGACGAAATTTGTGGGGACGGGGCCTTATAAATTGGTAGAATTTACTCCGAGTTTGATTCGGTTGGATGTTTTTGACAAGTATTGGGGAGCAAAGCCGCCGAATCAAGGGATAGATTTTCAATTTTTAACGAGTTCGGCTAATTTGTTTAATGCGTTTCGCACGGGGGCGATCGATATTGCCTATCAAAGTTTAGATGCAGATCAAATTGCCAAGTTGCAAAAAGATGCCGCTTCCGGAGGTTGGCAGGTTTTGGAAACGAAGGGGAATGTGGTTAATTATATGGTATTGAATACCAAGTCCGAACCTTTGAATCAAGTCGCAGTGAGACAAGCGATCGCATCCCTGCTCAATCGTCCTTTAATTGTAGAGCGCGTACTGCGAAACCAAGGGGAACCCGCCTACAGTATGATACCCAATACCTTCGACGTTTCCAAGCCAACTTTTAAAGATGTTTACGGGGATGGAAGTAATATCGCCAAAGCAAAAGAATTGCTAACTAAGGCAGGATTTTCGCAAGCGAAACCTTTAAAGATAGAAGTTTGGTATCCTTCCGCCTCGACAATTCGCCAGCAAGTTTCCAGTACCTTGAAAGAATACGTCAATTCGCAATTAGCAGGCGTTGTTGAGATCGAACCTCGTTCCGAAGAATCTGCTAGTTTCTTCGCCAACATTCGCAAAGGAGTTTATCAAGCAGCGTTAGTGAATTGGTATCCTGACTTCTCCGACGCGGATAACTTTATTCGACCGTTTTTAAAGTGCGAAAAAGGTACGGCGAAGACGGGATGCGAGAAAGGCGGGAGTCAGAATCAGGGGTCGTTTTATTATAGCGATCGCATGAATCAACTGATCCAGCAGCAACTCGGCGAACAAAACCAAGAGAAGCGACAGCAAATCTTTGCCGAAATTCAAAACATCATGGCGCAAGAGGTTCCCATCATTCCTTTGTGGCAAACTAAAGATTACGCTTTCGCTAGGAAAGGATTGCAGAATGCCCAATTAGATCCAATTGTGCAACTTCCCCTCTGGAAAATTCAAAAAGGAGCTTAAGGAGGCAGGAGGCAGGAGGCAGAAGGGGAATCCTGTTGTACAAAGTGAGGGAAAGCGTTATCGCTTCGTTTGTGTAGCGGCACCCTTAAGGGTGCCGCTACATAAACGAAGGTGTACCTCATACGGCTGCTATTCGCTATAAAAACAATTGAACTCAACTCGCCCCGATGTAGCGATCGCGCTCGTATATTTCGGGTACTGTAGGGGCAGGTTTTACCAATAACATGCAGGCAATTTCTTTCAATTGAACTCAACTTGCCCCGATGTAGCGATCGCGCTCGTATATTTCGGGTACTCTAGGGGCAGGTTTTACCAATAACATGCAGGCAATTTCTTTCAATTCAAGTAACTCGCCCCGATGTAGCGATCGCGCTCGTATATTTCGGGTACTGTAGGGGCAGGTTTTACCAATAACATGCAGGCAATTTCTTTCAATTCAAGTAACTCGCCCCGATGTAGCGATCGCGCGGAAAGGAAGATCGATGATAAATTCCGTACCCTCTCCTGGCGCTGAAATACACGTTAAATTTCCCCCGTGTTTGTCTACCACAATTTGATAGCTGACGAACAAACCCAGACCCGTGCCATAACCCACGGGTTTTGTCGTAAAAAACGGTTCAAAAACTCTATTTAGCACATCTTTCACCATCCCACAACCATTATCCGCGATGCTAATTCTGACAAATTTTGAGTCAATCGCTTCAGTACGGATGCGAATTGTAGGTAATTGGATTTTACCATTTTCCAAAGCATCAATTCCATTATTTAAAATATTCAAGAAAACCTGATTGAGTTCGCCAGCGTAACATGTAACTTCAGGAAGCTTGCTATATTCCCTAATTATCTCAATTCCCCCTGACTTGAACTTATGCTGCAAAATCAGTAATGTAGACTCAATTCCTTCATGGATATCTACTGGTTTTAGCGATGCTTCATCGAGTCGCGAGAAGTTGCGCAAGCTGAGGATAATATCGCGGATGCGGTTTGCTCCAACTTTCATCGATGTCAGCATTTTTGGCAAGTCTTCGGCGAGGAAATCTAGCTCTGTTTCTTCTATTTTATCTTTAATTTCCTTCGCTGTTTCGGGATATTGCTGCTGGTATAAATTAATCAGATCGAACAATTGTTGAACGTAGTCATTGGCATGGGTAAGATTGCCGTAGATAAAATTAATCGGGTTATTAATTTCGTGGGCGACTCCCCCGACAATTTGTCCTAAACTGGACATTTTTTCGCTCTGAATCATTTGAGCTTGAGTGCGCTGAAGTTGGTTTAAGGTTTGAGATAAACGCGCATTCTTTTCATTTAATTCTTGAGTCCGCTGTTTTACTTGCGTTTCTAAATTGGCATAGAGGAAAGCATTTTCTAAGGAAATTGCCGCTTGGGAAGACAGGAGTTTTACAATTTGCAGTCTTTCGGGAGTAAATGCACCCACGATTAAATTATTTTCCAAACATAAAATTCCAATAAGTTTACCTCGATTGATTATGGGAGTACATAAAAGAGATTTTAAATTATTGGTAGAGATGTAGCGATCGCGGATAAATTCTCCTGACTTAGCTGCATGGTTTAAAACTAAATCCTGGCGCAAGCGAGCGACATAATTGATTGCCGTTACTGGCAATTCTTCAAACTCTTCAACGGGAATAGATTGATGCAAAGCTATTTCTTTTCCCTCCGCCGATGCCCGCGCAGCAACGATAAGTTTTTCGTCTCTGGATAAGATGAGAAAGCCTTTTTGCGCCCCAGCATTTTCAATCACCGCCTGCATCAAAGCAGCCATTAACTTATCGAGTTCAATTTCACTGGAAATCGCTTGCGAGGCTTTCATTACTGTTACTAAGTCCAGAATCCCTGAATTCTGCCAATTGGTTGAAGTGACAGTTCCGGTATTCGTTAATGCAATCGTAGCGGTGGTTTTTATGGTATTATTTGGACAATTTAAAATCGGGGCGAGAAGTTGGGGATACCGCCGCTCTAAATCCTCAATTTTAGCTTTCGCTCCCCAGCGGGAATAACAATAGTAGGCATCGGTTAAATAAGTTTGGGCAATCTTCTCTTTGCCCCATTCTAAGTAGAATTTGGCAGTTAATTCGTTAGCTAAAGCTTCTTCGTTGACGTATTCGTTTTGTTTGGCTCCTTTTATCGCCAGATCGTATAATTCCATCGCTGCGACATTTTTACCCAAAACCCGGTGTTTTTCCGCTTCTACTAAATGAAATTTGTGCAGAAAATTGCTTGGCGCATAATCTGCCCAATGCTGCATCTTTCTTTGGTTAGATTCAATTTTTTCGAGCCAAGCAGACTGTTCGGATGAAGGTATATAGCCATACAAAGTTAGTCTGGTTAAAGAATCATAAAAATTAACCAAAGGCTCGACTATTTGTCCTGTCACTCCCCCTAAAGACTTTGCTGCTAGATTGGCATTTGCCAACGCTTGTGGAAACGCGCCAAACAAATAGCAAAGTAACAGCTTGCACGCATAAAAATATGAAAGAGCATTGAGATCCTGCGCTTGTTGGTGCAAAGGTAACATTTTATTCTCGTCGTAAGCTTTACCTACTAAACAGCAGGAATTTTCGGCTTTTCCTAGCAAGTTAAGAGTTGTCTGCCAATATATTTGATGATAAGTTAGCGTAGCTGTTTGCTTGATTTTACCGAGTGCATCAGCGTAGGAAACCATTTCTTTTTCTAACGCCCCAAGTGAGTTACCAACCCAAAAAGAATGGTTAGCATACATAAAGGCACAATAGCCAGAAAACTCTAAATCTCCCGTTTCTAGTCCGCTGGTATACCCTTCTAGGAAAGGTGACAAGCTTTGAGCTAAACTATCTTTCCAATGCCCAATCGTGCCAAAAAAGATATCAATGACTTTAGCTTTAAATTCTTTGGCATTTAATCGATCTAACAAATTCAGAGCCAGCTTGCCGAATTGATAGCCTAACTCGATATTGCCATCGAGACAAACCATCATGCCATACAATGAATAAGAATAGGGTGAAGCGGGAGAATTGCCGTAATTTAAGGATAATTTAACCTGGTTAAATATGATGAAAGGTAACAAGTTGGGAGCTACTTTATAAGCAGCAGTAACCACACCGAACAGCAGGCGCATAGCAGCGAGCTTATCGGGATCGGTCATGGGGGGTAAACAAGTTAAATCCTCGATTGATTTTCCGGATAAATAGGATGCGATCGCTGCTTTTTCTACCTCGATTTCCGCCTCTGTATTCTCGGCTTCTGGAAAAATGATTCCTAGCCGTTCTAAAACAGACATTGCTAATTTCAATGCCTCCATTTGTTTACCCCAAACCGTCAAACCTACCATCTTAATTTCATATACTTTCAGGGCATCCAAGAGGGTTTTTGCTTGTTGCAGTACGATTTCCACCCATTGATTCATTCCCTCAAAATCGCCGCATAAATACGCTGCTTCTGCGATTGATTCAGACAAAGCTAGAGTTAATGGATAATCTGTTTGCCAACTGTTTGGCGCTAGCAATTCCCAGCCAAAGGTAAAATACTTAAGCGCCGCCTCATAAGCCGTTGCTGCCTTAGCTTTGCGCCCAGCTAATAAATTCAACTGCGCTAATTTATCTTGTTCCCGTCGAGAAGCAATCAACGGCAAACCGTAATTCAAATGGTTGACAATTTCAAATAAGTTTTCTTCTCCTTCTGCTGGGGTATGACTTAACAGCAATTGCCCTATTTTTAAGTGAACCGCTTGTTTTTCCGCTTCGGACATCAAAGAATAAGCCGCTTGCTGTACGCGATCGTGGAGAAATTTGTAACTTGGTAATTGGGAATTGGGAATTGGGAATTGGGGGTTTAGATTATCGTCGAGAAAAAATTTGTAAAGATCGTCGATAGGTAAAATTAGCCCCTCTTGTAAAGCTTGCCACAAGTCGGCGGCGGTTTGTGTTTGGGATTGTTCTGTAACGATTGCTAAGGTGGTTAAATCAAATTGGTTACCGATGCAGGCGGCGAGTTTGAGCGCGGTTTGAGTTGGTGCGGGCAGCTTTTGCAAAAAGCTTGCCATAAATTCTACAACGTCATCGGTGAGGGCGAGAGAACGCACTCGTCCCAAGTCGCATTCCCAGCAATTATTTTCCGCATCAAAAGCAATCAACCCATCTCCATGCAATGCTTTGAGAAATTGATTGCTAAAGAAAGGATTGCCTTGAGTTTTCCGATACACCACTTCGGTTAAAGGCATTGCCCTTTCTGTCGCACAATTGAGCGTATCCGCAATTAAATTGTTGAGATCTGACTGGGATAGAGGCGCTAGGGTTATAGTTTCTACCTTTGTCCCAGCTTTTTGGATTTCTTCTAAAGTCAACGCCAGCGGATGCGCCAGATAAACTTCGTTATCTCGATAAGCTCCAATTAACAGCAAATCCCCCATATCGCTTTCGCCCAACAGCGCTTGCATTAACTTTAATGAGGCGGAATCTGCCCATTGCAAGTCATCGAGGAAAATAACCAGGGGATGCTCAACGGTGGCGAAGACGCGGATAAATTTACCAAACAACAAATTAAACCGATTTTGAGCCGCACTTCCCGACAGTTCCACCACAGGTGGTTGCTTGCCAACAATTGGTTTTAGTTCCGGGATCGCTTCGATAATAACTTGAGCATTTTCTCCCAACGCTGCTAAAATTTTCGCTTTCCACCTTTCCATCTGTTCGCTACTTTCAGCCAGCAATTGTCCCATCAAATCTCGGAAAGCTTGCACGAAGGCAGAAAAAGGAACGTTGCGGTTGAATTGGTCGAACTTGCCTTTGATGAAATAACCGCGCTGACGAACGATGGGTTTGTGAACTTCATTCACGACAGCGGTTTTACCAATTCCAGAAAAACCAGCAACCAGCATTAATTCAACTTGGGAGTTTTTGGCAGCTACTCGTTCAAACGCTGCTAGTAAGGTTTCAACTTCCGCTTTTCTACCGTAGAGTTTTTCGGGGATAATAAAGCGGTGGGAAATATCTCTTTTACCCAACTCAAACGGGAGAATCGCTTGACTTTTTTGCCATTGTTGCCAACAAATTTCTAAATCCCATGCGAGTCCGTAGGCACTTTGATAGCGATCTTCGGCGGTTTTGGCGATTAATTTACAGATAAGATCGTTGATAGGTTGGGGAATCGCTGGATTAAGTTCAATCGGGGGAATCGGTGTTTTGGCGATGTGACAGTGAACCAACTCGATCAAGTCAGTTGTGGCAAAAGGCACCTTCCCAGTCAAAAGTTCGTAGAAAGTAATGCCGAGCGAGTAGAAGTCGCTGCGGTAGTCAATACCGCGATTCATGCGTCCAGTTTGTTCCGGGGCGATGTAGGCGAGAGTGCCTTCGAGAACGTTGGGCGTTTGAACTTCTTGAGTTTCTCTGGGTAAAAGCGTGGCGATGCTGAAGTCGATTAACTTAACTTCTTTAGTTTGGGGATTAATTAATAAATTTTGGGGTTTAATATCTTTGTGAATAATGCAATTTTGGTGAAGTCCTGCCAAGATTTGGACAATTTGTCGCGCAATGGGGAGAAACTCTCCCACAGGCAAAGGTTGGCAAGCGGTGTATTCTGGCAGGGGAATGCCGCCAAAATCTTCCATTACCAACACAAAACCGTTGCCGTAGTTTTCCAGACAGTAGGGTTTGACGATTCCAGGCAAGTCGAGATTTTTGGCGATCGCGTACTGATGGCGAAACTGCACCAACTCTTTAAAGCTGGGATAATCACTTTTGAGTAGTTTGACCGCGACAGGTTGGTTATCCGATTGGCGAATGCCTCGATAAACTTGAGTGCGGTTATCGTCGTAGACTTGTTCGGTAATTTGATAGCCGGGTAAATTTAGCATCTTCTGGGAACTCCTTTAAAGATTTTAACTCCCAGTTAGTATTCCCAACCAAAGGATAGATTATCCAAACTCCACTTCCGACATTACCTAGCTCTGCTTTTCTCTTCGCTCTGTATTCTAAAGCGCAGGCGAGCGGTTCGTCATATCAAATCCGCTTCCATGACCCCCCTTTTTAATCAACCGCCAAGACGCGCCTGTTCGCCAAGAAGAACAAGATTATAGGGGAAGTCCTCGCGCCGGATTTGGGATCGAGCCAGATGCGATCGCGTAAACTGCAATCAAACCTTACCATATTCTTTGGATAGCTAATTCCACACCTGATACCTAAACTCTATGTCCCGTTCCAAAGCTTTACAGTATTACATTTTGGCGCGTTTGCTCCTAGCGCCGTTAATGATATTAACAATCGTGACCCTGGTATTCCTCTTATTACGCGCCACACCAGGAGATCCAGTCGATGCACTACTCAGCGGTCGTGCTTCGGATGAAGCGAAAGAAGAATTGCGAGTGCGATTGGGATTGGCAGATCCGTTGTGGGTGCAATACCTTCGCTATTTGGGCAAGATATTGCAATTCGACTTAGGGACATCGATTACGAGTCAGGGTCAAAACGTTTGGGAGATTATTTGGCAGCACTTCGGAGCTACTTTAGAACTATCCTTATTTGGGATGGCGATCGCTTTCGTTGTCGGCGTCGGCGTCGGCGCGCTTTCCGCCTCGAAACCGAATTCTGCTTTAGATGCAGGCGGACGTTTATTTGGCATTATCACCTACGCCATTCCTATGTATTGGTTCGGCATGATTTTGCAATTAATTTTCTCAGTCCAACTCGGTTGGTTTCCCTTGGGTACTCGCTTCCCCCTAACTTTGGAAGCGCCACCCACAATTACCGGACTTTACGCGATCGATAGCCTTCTGAATGGGAACATCAATCAATTACTGACATCGCTTTACTATCTCGCCCTCCCAAGTCTAACTTTGGGCATTCTAATCAGCGGTATTTTTGAAAGAATAGTGCGGGTGAACTTAAAAGAAACTCTCAAAGCAGATTATGTAGAAGCGGCGCGCGCGAGGGGCATACCCGAAAGACGAATTCTCTTCGCCCATGCGCTAAAAAATGCCTTGATTCCCGTGATTACAATTTTGGGTTTGACCTTCGCATCTTTGCTGGGCGGTGCAGTGCTAACCGAGGTTACCTTTTCTTGGCCTGGATTGGGTAATCAACTTTATCAAGCCATTTCCGAACGAGACTATACAACCGTACAAGGAATCATGGTCTTCTTCGGCGCAATTGTCGTGTTTGCCAGCATATTGATCGATATCGTCAACGCTTATATCGACCCGCGCATTCGATATTAAGCAGACACATTTACTCCCAGTACGCCACCAGATTACCTATCTTCCTCCCTTCTTCTTCCTTGGCGAACAGGCGCGTCTTGGCAGTTAAATAATTCTTCTTCCCTCCCCCACCCAGATGTTCCCCCAACTCCCCATATCCAAGCAGTACAAACAGGCGTTTACTATTCCCCCAATATTCAATTCTTTGCTTTCGATATCGCTGCGATTTATCCTGCCAATACCGAAGAATGGTTAACTATTGCACTACTAGCAATGGTGACCGAAAATCGCTTGCATAACGCTATCTCTAAAATTGGTAGAGTTTCCGCAACCGACGCGAAACTCAAATCCCAATTAGTTCAACTATTCGTAACCGATGCCTTAGAAACCTTTCAAGAACAGCATGGAAAATTCTGCCAAAGTCTTCCGCTTTCAAGTCAGCAAATTTTGCTCAATAACTTACAAATAGAGGCGGAAAAATTGGTGGGAAAGTATTATTAAAAATGCCTGCTTTCGCGGAAATCTCTTTTATCATGACCTTCCTCTATTGTCAAGCTCAGCAATTTGGAAGTGTGAAGGTTAGTAAAGGGGAAGGAAAAATAGTTGGATTTTAGGCGATCGCACGCCAATCTTTTGTCAATATTCCCTGATATTTTTAACGAATGTTACACGAAGCGAAAGGGGTTATAGACTCAGATCTGGGAAAATGCACTTTTAGTTATACGACGCCTAGATTATGAAAATTTGATTATACACCTCAAAACAACTAAATTCGTGGAATAATTGAGAATAGCGTCAATAAGCAGCGATTTTTTACTTATCGTTACAAATGCAAAAGTAAAAAACTTAAAATGCTTGCGGGGTATATAGATTAAACAAAGCTATCAATGGAGCGAATAGCGGTCTTAAGTTGACGTTTTCGGGTAGAATTACCAATCGAGCTTGTCCAATAGGCGAGAGTTGTTGAACCGTAGATGAACGCAAAAGAGGAACTTCTAAAGCGATACGCAGCCGAAGAGCGGGATTTTCCCGGATTAGACTTATCGGGAGTAGACCTGCGGGAAGCCAACTTAGTGAATGCGAATCTTTCAGGCGCTAACTTGAGTCGCAGCGACTTGCGGGAAGCAAGGCTAGGACAAGCGAATCTAGCTAAAGCGAATCTAGCCAAAGCGAACTTGAGCGAAAGCATACTCTGGGGATGCGACCTGAGCGAAGCCGACTTGAGCAAAGCCGAATTGCGCGAAGCAGATTTAAGCGGAGCCAAGTTAGTGAAAGCTTGCCTAGAAAAAACGAAGCTCGCCAAAGCAAGCTTTTCCGACGCCAACTTAAGCGGGGCGAATTTAGAAAAGGCAATCTTATTTGAAGCCAACTTGCGATCGAATTGCTCTCGACAAACAGACTTGAGCGACGCCAACTTAAAAGAAGCCGATTTGAGTTATGCCAACTTAAGCGGAGCATTACTGCAAAGGGTGAACTTAAAGCGCGCCAAACTTTGCCGTGCGGTTTTAAGCAGGGGAAACGACAAATCGCAGCCGACGGATTTAAGCGAAGCCAACTTACAAGAAGCAGACCTAAGCTATGCCGACTTAACCGGAGCGAACTTACAAAAAGCAGATTTACGAGGAGCCGACCTTACCCGCACAATCCTCACCGATGCTAACTTGCAAGGCGCGATTATGCCCGATGGTAGTATCCACGATTGAAGCTGTAGAGGGTGTTGGGTATCCCAGATTTCAGGAACTCGCGATCGCAACTTAATTCTAAATCCAAAAATAAGCCATCAACAGCGTAATCGCAGTCAAAGGCAAACCAAAACGTAAATGCTCCCAAAAACTCAACTTGTAACCCAACTTAGCCGCAGCTTCCACAACAATTAAATTAGCCACCGCACCAAACAAAGTCAAATTTCCCGCTAAAGTCGAACCAGCAGCTAACAGCAACCAAGCGCGAGTATCTTCGCGCCCAATCAAAGGTTCCACCAACAACACCGCAGGCACGTTAGAAATGATATTCGATAAAATAGCGATCGTTCCCAACAACCCCGCAGGCGTTCCCACCCAACCCGTAAATGCCTGCAAAACGTTTAATTTTTGCGTAGCCTCAGTCAGAATAAACAACCCCGAAAACAATACCAAAAGATTCCAATCTACTTGCTTTAAAACTCGTTCTGGTTTTACCCGCCGGGTAATTAATAATAACGCCGCCGCGACTAACGCAGCTTCTCCCAAAGGAACCCCAACAACAAAAGCAATTAATAATCCAGATGTTATCACCAAAGTTTTAGTTAATAAAGGCTTGTGGAGGCGGAAGCGGGGTAGAATAAAATTATCGCAAGCTTGTTGCGATCGCACCTCGGGATAAAGCCACCACAACAGTCCAACTTGTACGATTAAACCCGCCAGCGCCACCGGCGTCAGCACTTGGGCAAATTTTAGATAACCAATACCCGAAAAAGTCCCAACTAAAATATTCTGGGGATTACCGCTAAGAGTCGCCACCGATCCCAAATTCGTAGCACCGGCGATCGCTAATAAATAAGGAATCGGATTTAACCCCAAAGCTTGCGTCAAACCCAACGTTAAGGGCGTAAACACCAACGCCAGCGTATCGTTCAAGAAAAAAGCCGATAAAATCCCCCCGCCAAACGTTAAAATAACCAACAAACCAAACGGACTGCGCGTAAACCGCAACAGCGATGCCAGCGTTAATTGAAAAAAACCCGAATAAGATAAATTGGCATTGACAATCATCAAACTTAGTAGGAAAATTACCGTACCGGGGTCAATTGCCTGCCAACCCTCTGGCAAATCTAATACACCCAAAGCAATTAAAAAAGCCGAACCTACCAAAGCAATCGTAGCTCGGTTCATCCTTAAACCTGGGAAATTTCCCAAGATCAGACCCAAATAAGTTAGCGCTAAAATTAAATATCTGATATATTGCAGCAGCATTAGAAAAAACCGGGAAAACAGACAATTACAACTGTAATGTTTACTGCTTCCCAGCAGCAAATTTGCAAGTGTAACGGAAAATTATACTAATTCAGCAGCGATCGCGCTCGTCAATGCGATAAAATTTGCCAAACATTCATATTAAAACCACAAATATGACCTACTACGATTTTGATGACCATTTTTGGTCGCCCCAAGAAGTATGCGCTCAATTACCGCAAAAAAGCCAACAGGAATGGGGAATGCAACATCTGATCGGTGCGATTTTAGAATTGGCGAAAAAACTCGGGTTAAATCGCTAGAATGCCTGCACAATCGGATAAATAGCTGGAACCATCACCTAAGCGATCGCGTCAGTTGGGAAAGCACTTGATTTTGTATCATCATCCGCTTCGATCGAGTTTCTCCTAGCTTCGGGTTATAATCTGCCTTGACCTAAGTGTAGAGAAAGATACATGCAGGTTGTGGTAATTCAGGTGTGGTAGGAGATATCTGTGGTGGATGGAGTGAAAATCCCTAACAACGAGTCAACTCCAAACTTTGCGCGAGAATCAGAGGAACCCGCAGGAGCAATTGTTCCCATAACAGCAAGGGTAGACAGTAACCCATCTGCGCCCGATCCGCATCCGATAACGAAGTGGTGGTTGTGGCGAGCGTTGTTTGTTTCAAAATATACAGAGACAACCAAGTCAAGCAGGTCAAGAAGGTCGTCGGTAGCTAGATGGTTGTTCTGGAGTTTGGTATTATTCCTGACAACTACGATTTCTGCAACCTTGGGAGCAACGCTGGCGCTGATCACTCCCCTATCTACGGCGATATGTCCGCCACCCCGTTGCGTGGTGCAAGATAAGCAACAGCGAAGTCTTGTAGATTTGTGGCGCGATGCTTTCTTATATCGTCTCACCCGCCCGGTTAATATATTGGTCATGGGAATAGACCGCGTTCCCGGTAGTGCAGCGCACTCCAGCGACAGCTTCAATGGTCGTAGCGATACAATGCTGCTGCTGCGGGTAGACCCCAGGGACAATTCGGTCAAAGTGCTTTCGATTCCCAGAGACACCCAAGTCGATAGTCCGGAATTAACCATCCAAAAAATTAACCAAGCCAACGCCGATGGCGGACCCGCATTAGCCGCCAGAATCGTCAGCAGCACCCTCAACGACGTACCTATAGACAGATACGTGCGGGTGACGACGGATGCGTTTCGCGAACTTGTAGACTTAGTAGGCGGGGTAGAAGTATTCGTTCCTTACCCGATGCGCTATGTAGATAAAACTCAGCAGTTAGATATTAGTTTAGATCCGGGGTGGCAGTTACTCGACGGCGAACAAGCAGAAAAATTCGCCCGGTATCGCCACGATAAATACGGCGATATCGGTAGAGTGCAGCGACAGCAAGTGCTGCTAAAAGCATTGCGACAGCGTTTAATCAGTCCGGCGATTTTACCCCGTTTGCCTCAATTGCTGCGGGTGATGCAAAAATATGTAGATACGAACGTTAGTTTGGAAGAAATGCTGGCGCTGGCGAATTTCGGGCTGAAACTAGACCGGGCGGATATTCAAATGGTAATGTTACCCGGTCATTTCAGCGATTCGAGACAGTACTCGAGTTACTGGATATTAGATCGCAAGGGGCGCGATCGCGTCATGCGCGACTTCTTCGCCGTCGATGGCAACGATTTTGCCCGCGAAACGAATCGTGCTGAAGATAATATTCGCATCGCAATTCAAAATGCTTCCGGTGAAGCCAACATGAGTCGTCGAGTCGCCCAGTACTTAAAAACTTTGGGATTCAACAACATTTATATAGTCAAAGATTGGCCCGATCGAGAACGTCAAACTCAAATCATTGTGCAACAAGGTGATATAGATGCGGCAAAAAGACTTAAAGATAAGTTGGGATTGGGAAATATTGAATCTGCATCTACCGGCGATATCGAATCCGATATCACGCTTCGGATTGGAGAAGATTGGTCTTCTTATTTAGCAGAGTTTTGACCTCTCCCCCATCCCCTCTGCTGCGAGGAGAGGGGGTTTTTACTTACTGGTGATTTTGGCGTCGCGCTCAAAGCGTAAATATCAGTAAAAACACCGATCGATTCTTTCCTGAGAGCATAGTACCTTGGAAGAAAGCTTCTCGGCGCCGCCAGTTATGACACAGCCAAATATTCTGGAACTTGCCAAACAGGGAGATGCAGAAGCGATCGCTTCCCTAATCAACCGCCAATTGCAACCCAAAGGCATCACCGTAAAAACCTCTATTAAAAACGATTGTTTGAACCTGATGCTGGAAGCGGTGCAAGTACCAAATCAACAAACCCTGGTCGCAATTATGCGGAAAGGGATAACCAGCTTGGGAGCAGCATCAATTAAGAAGGTAAAGGTTTATGGACGTAAAATAGGGGAAAGTTTTCCCGCATGGCATGAAGAATTTGAATTAGTAACGCAGAATTTGCCTGAGTTAGAACAACTGGCAAAGCAAGGTGATGCAAATGCGATCGCTAACCTGATAAATCAGTGGTTAAACTCTCCTAATATTACAGTTAAAGCGAGTTTGAAACCGGGTTGCTTACAGGTAATGCTAGAATCAACCCCAGTGCCAGCTCAAAACATAATCGTTCCGTTAATTGGCGGTAAATTAAACAGTTTAGGGATTAAAGATTTTAATAAAGTCAAAATATATGCGCGAGAAATAGGCGAAGATTTTCCCGAATGGCAAGAAGAATTTGATTTAAAAGCACAGGTAAACCCAGCAAATGAAATATCAGCAGAGGTTGAATCTTCCAACTCAATTGTAAAAGCAAAAGAAAATAATCAACCATCTTTTTGGGGGTCAATTACCAAGGCGATCGCCAATACTACCTCCCAAGCAAGTAACGCGATCGCGCAGACAGCGACGGGAGTAGGTGGAACCATTGCTGATACAGCTTTACAAAAGGGTAAAAATGTGGTAGGAAAAGCGGCAGAAATTGGTGGAGCGATCGCAAACAATACCTCAGCCGCCGGTAAAAATGTGGTGGGAAAGGCTACAGAAATTGGTGGAGCGATCGCTAATACTGCCTCAGTTGCAAGTCAGACAATTGTTAAAAAAACTACAGATTTAGTCACTCCAATAGTTGATGCTACTGGGAAAACAATTCAAACCGCTACAAATGCAAGCACAGATTGGCTGATCCGCATCATAGATAAAGTAGATATAGTTCAAGCTGAAACCGAAGTCACAAAATTACAACAGCGATATCCTGACGAACAACCGCGTCAAATTGCTCATCGCTTAATGTTAGATAAAGCCTTGCTGGCAGCGGGAAGTGGATTATTTAGCAATCTGATACCTGGAACAGCTATTGCACTAGCCGGAATAGATTTGGCGGCTACAACTGCATTATCGGCAGAATTAGTTTACCAGATTGCCGCTGCTTACGCACAGGACTTGCAATCATCAGAAAGAAAAAACGAAATATTAACAATTTTTGGTTTATCTCTGAGTGGGAGTTTAGCGATTGAAGCAGGGGTAAGTTTTTTAGGAAATATTCCGGTAGCTGGCGCAGCGATTGGTGCAAGTTCTAATGCTGCTATGATCTATGCACTGGGATATGGAGCTTGTCGGTTTTATGAACCCAAGCTTAATCCTTTAACGATGACAGCTACCCTGGAAACTTCTCAAGCAGAAAGTGAGAAGTATTTAGCAGCAGCTATTACTCAAGAAGCGATTATGGATCAAATTTTGGTTCACGTCGTCTTGGCGGGTAATGCAGGGAAAACTTGGGAGATGATTTTGCCAGAATTACAAGCAGCCAATCTGAGTCCAGCATCTTTGGATGCGATCGCAGCCAATATTAACTCACCACCCCCGTTAGAAACATTGCTCGAGCAAATCGACGGTGATTTTGCGATTCCGCTTTTGGCTCAATGCGAAAAAATTGCCCAATTAGATCGAGTGATTACATCCGCAGAAGCTCAAATAATCGAAGCGATCGCCAATAAATTGGGTGCGGGCAACAACATATCAAAATAACTTGGTAAATCCACATGAAAACAATGCCGCAAATTACCCAAGAAAACCGCAACAGCGCTACCCTCAAAACAATATGGTGGCGCTTGTTGAGTTTAATTTTAATCCTCGCACTTGCCTGCTTTTGGGTGATGCTGAGTGCAACTCCTGCTTATGCACAAGCAAACACAATCAATTACACTAAAACTAACCTGCAAAACCGCGACTTTTCCCACACCGATTTAAAAGGTGCTGTTTTCGCCGCAGCTGAAATGAAACGAGCCAATTTCCAGGGTGCGGATTTAACCAATGCAATTTTGACCCAAGGAATTTTACTCGAAGCTAACCTCGAAGGCGCTAACTTGACGGGTGCTTTAGCAGATCAAGTGACGTTTGACAAGGCTAACCTCAAGAATGCGATTTTTACTGAAGCAATGTTGACTCGCACCAGTTTTTTTGATGCGGATATTACTGGGGCAGATTTTACCGATGCGCTGGTAGACAGATATGAAGTATCGCAAATGTGCGATCGCGCAACGGGGGTAAATCCAATTACCGGCGTCTCGACGCGGGAAAGTTTAGGCTGTCGCTGATTTGTTTGCAATCAGTTGATGCATTTCTTCCCAACATAGAACATCGTGCAACAGCGCTTGATAGCCTAAAGTATTTGGGTGGAGTCCGTCTTCGCTCAGGTGCTGCATCAGCCATTCTTCACCCCGCGCCATCCATAAATCGAAAATATCCAGATAGGGAATACCCCGCGACAGACAAGCTTGTCGAGTTGCTTCCTTGTAACGATATTGGTCGGCGCGGTTAAAGTAGAAACAATCTAAAAACGGCATCTTGCTTTCATCTACCGGCACCATTCCCACAAATAAAACCGGACATAACTGCTGCGATCGCACCAGCAACGCCTCGATATCCTGTTGAAAATCATCAAAATTCGTACAATTGCGCCCATCCCATCGCCCCATGCGTGGGGAATCGTTCACGCCTACCGATAGAATAATCGCATCCGGGACGCGATTTCGCAGTTCCCCCCGATGGCGGAATTCGTGTTCCAAGCGCCCCGATACAGAACTTGTGCGATCGCCCCGCACCCCCAGATTGTACAACACGTGACCCGGACTAGAAGGCGACATCCAGTTGCGCCGCAGTCGTTCGACCCATCCGCCACCTTCAGGGTCGCCAAATCCATAAACTAAACTATCTCCCAACACGACTATTTTGAGAGGATGGGAATGAGCCGGACGTAACTGTGTCAAAGCAGGTGCTACGAGCGATCGCATGAGCAATAACACTTATGTAAAGATAGATTAAATCTTGGCACACCGTGCAGAACCTATACAATATGCCATTTCAAGTCTAGCCGCTCCGGAATAACCGCCAGGGGAAAAGCTGCTGGTAAACTAGGGATCGGGATATTCCATTAGGATCTATAATCTGGTTCTATGCCAAAGCGTTCTAAATTCGAGACAACCCAGGCTCAAATCATGTATCGAGCCGAAGATTTAATTAAAGCAGCTTCCAATCGCTACCGGATTACGGTACAAGTTGCCAATCGTGCCAAACGCCGCCGGTACGAAGACTTTGACAGTGGCGACGATCCGATGATGAAACCCGTACTGCGAGCGATTTACGAAATGTCCGATGAGTTAACGCAACCGGAAATTATCGGCGAATAGAGTTATTAGCTCATGGCTAATGGCTAGTGGCTAATTGCAGTCCATCACCAATGACCTATGACCAGCAAAAAACTGAGTTTGGTAGCGATCGCAGTTATTGTAACAGGTCTTGTGGTACTGGGTGCGGGGATGGGGCAATCAACGCCAGTGGGGAGATTGAGCCAAAATCAGGTAATGGCTCAAGCGTTAAGAACCCAAGATCTCTGGCGGCAAGTATATCAACAGATGCCCGACTTGCCGCTAGAAAATCAATACGTCAACCAACAAAGCGGGAAAGTAGATCCAGATAATACCTTGGCGAGTCGGTTGATTAGATATCACATGTTCGTCAAAGGGCGTCCGCCTAATTTTCGCTTGGATTGGAAACTGACGATCGCAGATTATCTGGGGGAAAACGAACTGATCGAAGAGGGGGTGTATCCGGGAGGCGACACCTTGCGAGAAAATCCTATTGCAGGCGATCGCGCCGCGATCCAACGCCTAACTCGCTCTCAACGCAATGCCTTAATTCAAACCCTCGTCAATATTTTTAACCCCAACGCCGCACAAGAAGCAGCACCCTTAAGGCGGGAGACGCGACAGCTTACGCCCGCACCCAATCCCACATCGGTTCCCACCCTACCACAACCCGGAGACGCCCAACGACTTAGACTTTAACCGTAATCGGTAATGAGTAATCGCTTTCTTCCCATTACCAATTACCAATTACCAATTACCCAATACCACAATGGATCGTTTAATTAAAACAGGCCCCGGTTGGCGCATCGGTTGGAACCCCAACGCCTTAGAATATAAAGGTTTAGTCGGCGGCGATAATTGGGCAATTGAGCTAACAGAAGCCGAATTAAACGACTTTTGCCGCTTACTCGCACAGTTAGCAACAACCATAACCCATATGGCAAGCGAATTAATGGATGAGGAAAAAATCGCCTGCGAAGCCGAAAGCGACTCGCTCTGGATGGAAGTCGAAGGCTATCCCACTGCTTACGGCTTGCGCTTTATTTTAAACGCAGGACGGCGCGGCGAAGGCAGTTGGGAGCCAGCAGCAGTTCCCGGCCTGCTGCAAGCAACCCAAATTCTCAAAGTTTTTTGAGGGGCTTGTTATTTTCCAAAAAGCCATGCTATACTAGCAAAGCGAATTGAAAAACATCGGGGCGTAGCGCAGCTTGGTAGCGCACCACTTTGGGGTAGTGGGGGTCGCACGTTCAAATCGTGTCGCTCCGATATTAAAAAGCAATGACTGGTAAGGGTTTCAGCCATTTGGCGATCTCCGTGTACCTTTCTACCATGGCTTAAATTGGGGCTTAAATTGGTGAAATTTTGGCGAAATTTTGCCTAAATTTTGCCTACAACATCTATTTTTAACCAAATAGCTATACCTAGTGGTTAACCTGTTAACAGATGCCATATAGGGAAAACATAAAACCCATGAAACATAAAGCCAAGAGCGATAGAGCCGATGAAGCTCAATCCTGAAGGCTAATTTTTTTGTTTAAATATTTTGCTCTCGCTTGTCTACCAGAGATAAAACTTTCATCCTAAAGGCAGATTTTTAGTAAATAAAAAATTTCAAGAGTTTGGGTAGGGTTTGGCGATCGCGCGATCGGCGCTTGCTAATTTATTCTAACCAGAGAGAGCGCAAAAATGAAATCCCTGCGAGTCGGTTTTTTATCTAGTCACAACTATTTAGATAGAAATGCTTGGTCAGGTATTATTTATTACATGTACAAAGCATTAACAGAAAGAAATATACAAGTTGTGGGTCTGGGAAAACCACCAAAAAAGAATTCGCTTTGGCAGAGGGTATTAAATAAATTGTGGAAGCAAAACGATTGCATAAAAATAGGCTCGCCTCGTTACATTGCCGAGTACAATGAATTGGCATCTCTAGTGCAAAAGCAGCTTATAGAAACCCCATGCGATGCGATATTTGCACCTGTGGCTAAAAGAGAAGTAGCTTTCATTAAAACAAATATTCCCATAGTTTATTGTTCAGATGTTACCTGTTTTTTACATTTGAAGCATTATAAAATTGACTTAGAACCAGAAGAAATAGAATGGGAAAAAAGACAAGAAGCACTCGCGATATCAAACGCGACTAAATTAGTATATCCATCCGAATGGGCTGCGAATTCAGCTATTAGTGACTATCACGCCGAATCAGGTAAAATAGAAGTCATTCCGTTTGGTGCAAATATAGACGATTGTGAGTTGGCAAACGAAGTATTATCAAAAAAGCAACATCAAGTTTGCCGGTTGTTATTCGTGGGCAAAGATTGGGAGAGAAAAGGAGGTAATTTAGCAGTTGAAACATTAATATGTTTGCAAAAAATGGGAATTGAGGCCGAGCTAGTAATGGTAGGAAGTAAGCTACCAGATGAAGTGAGAACGGAAAATCGGACAGTCATTCCTTTTTTGAACAAAAACGATCGTCAACAGCGACAGCAACTCAACTCACTGTTTTTAAGGGCAAATTTTTTTATTTTTCCGACTCGTGCTGACTGTTCGCCGATTGTAATTTGCGAAGCCAACGCATTTGGTTTGCCCGTTATCACAACAGATGTGGGAGGAATTCCTACGATTGTTAAAAACGGAAAAAACGGCTATATGCTGCCACTGTCTGCCACAGGGAGTGACTGCGCTAATCTAATAGCAAAAGTTTTTTCAGACCGGGAATTGTACAATCAATTGGTGCTATCTTCAAGGGAAGAGTACGAGAGGCGATTGAACTGGAATAAATGGGCAGAAAGTATAGAGCAAGTGTTTGTGAGTCTGCTCAATTATGAGGGTAAGAAGCAGATAGTAAGGACAAACTATACAGGCAATTTCGGTGAGTAATTCGGTCAAGAGCGAACAAAATTTCCTGTGGGTTGACAGATTGTTCGATCTGTTGGGACGATGGCAGCTGGGAGGTGAGAAAGTAGAAGATGTGGATGCGATTCGCTGCAAGGGTAGCTGAGCGCATCCGCGCCGCGAGAGCGAACGCTTCACACACAACAGAAGCGAGGCATATCGCGCGTCATTCAGTATAATAAATACCCGATCGCCCAATTATAATTTATGCTTTTTGCACCTCAACTGCTAACCGATCCATTTTTGCAACTCCCAACAGAGAATTCTGTGCGAGTTGTTTGGTTTACCGAATTCGCCGGGTCGCATCATATTGTTGCCTATGGGGATAATTTTAGCCAAATAGTTACCGCAACCACGACTAAATTAAGTCGCGCGAGGGAAGATCAAAATTCCCAGGTAGAGCAAGTTTATCAAAAACCTACAATCAGGGAGATCTGGCGACACGAAGCAGAAGTGAGGCGATTAATCCCCAATACCAAAGTTCCCTATCGCGTTACCAGCGTCACGGAAGATGGGAAAAGCGTCAGCAGCAATACGTTTACCCTAGCACCAAAGCCGCTACCGGGAATGCCCCTCAAAATTTTACTCACTTCTGACCATCAACTAAAGCCGATGACCGCTGCGAATCTGCAAAAGGTAGTAGAAACAGTCGGAAGAGTTGATGCTGTTTTTTTTGCAGGTGACTTGGTAAATGTGCCGGATCGCGCTTCGGAATGGTTCGATGATAATCGCGGTTGTGCTTTTTTTCAATGTTTGCAAGGACGGGCAAATTATAAATTAACCAAAAATAATATTGAAACCGTTTATCGCGGGGGAGAATTGATTCAAAATGCCCCAATTTTTACCGCAATTGGTAACCACGAGGTGATGGGGCGGTTTTCGATGGATAGCAGTTTGGATGACCAGTTTGATGATACCTTGCCCCGTGAAGTTGCCGAAAAAATCTTCACTCCACGGATTTTGAACGCCGATGCACAAAAGGGTAAGGGGGATGATTGGCTGAAGGATTATTCTTTTAATACAAATACTTATGAGGAGATTTTTACTTTACCTGAGAGTAAGGAAGGGGGGAAGAAATATTATGCCATGACGTTTGGGGATGTGCGGTTGGTGGTATTGTACGTAACGAATATGTGGAGGACGCCTAGTCTGGCGGCTAATGCGAGGGGGAAGTATAAGGAATGCTTACGCACTCTCAATAACCCGGAAAATTGGGGATACGGTCAGCATATCTTTGAACCGATTAAAAAAGGCAGCACCCAGTACCAATGGTTGGAAACCGAACTCAACAGCTTAGAATTTAAACAAGCAAAATACAAAGTCGTGATGTTCCATCACCCACCCCATACCTTGGGCGATAATATTGTTCCCGCTTATACCGATCCGGTACAAATAATTTCCCGCGACGCCGATGGCGAGGTTAAAGCGGTGCGATACGAGTATCCAAAAAAACAAGATTACATCATCCGCGACCTCGTGCCGTTGCTCGAAAAATCAGGGGTGCAGCTCGTATTGTACGGTCATTCACACCTGTGGAACCGTTTTATTAGTAACAACGGCACTCATTACTTGGAAACTTCTAATGTCGGGAATTCTTATGGTGCTGCTCTATGGGATAAACAGCGACCCGTACCAAATGGCTACCAAGAGGAGTATACTTCTATAGGCGACCCGAATGGGTTAGATCCGATCTTGCCAGTGCCAGCGCCACTGAAGGGCTGTGATGCTAAACCGCTACCCTATATAGCGAGTAACGATATCACTGCTTTCAGCATTTTGGACACAGAAACTGGGACAGTCAGCAGTTATCGCTGGGATACGCGAGATCCAGAACTAGAGGTGGTTAAGTTTGACGAATTTGCTTTGAAATCAAGAAAGTAGGGACACGGCACGATTAACGTTTGATGCTCTTGCCAAAAATTTAACTTGCCTTGCCCCTTGCAGATTATCTACCTTAAAGGGGATTATAAGACCTTGGATTTACGATAAAATAAATAACCTAGTCTCGCGATCGCTCTCGCGCCCCCAAATCGGCGAATGGCACGCTCGCGATAGATTACCCTACCCGTACAGGCTTGCTCAAAGTTCTGCAAGGTAGACAGGTGAGTTGAGATAATCTGTAGCAACTTTAGTTGCTCAAACAGATTCTAAGGTTGGCTCGACCTAAAGACAAGCCTGTGGACTGGAAGCGATGCTCATAGATCGCATCTCCTCCAATGAAGCAGGAAATAGATACCTTACCAAAAAAACAAGTTTGGATAGGTTCTATAGAGTGCATGTAGGTGTAGGCTGCACGTTACCAAAGTGCGTATACATTTACAGGAGGCAAAAAACCTACGGAGATAACTAGCAGGAAACAATTCGCATGGTCAATCAGAAATCAGCAACGGCAGAAATTGGCTTTAGCCACGAAGATTTTGCAGCTCTATTAGACAAGTATGATTATCACTTTAGTCCCGGTGATATAGTAGCCGGTACAGTATTCAGTATAGAGCCGCGGGGCGCTCTGATTGACATTGGTGCAAAAACAGCAGCATATATTCCGATTCAGGAGATGTCAATTAACCGCGTAGACGCTCCGGAAGAGGTTTTACAATCAAACGAAACCCGCGAGTTCTTTATTCTTACCGATGAGAACGAAGACGGACAACTAACGCTTTCTATTCGTCGCATTGAATACATGCGCGCTTGGGAGCGAGTGCGTCAATTGCAAGCAGAAGACGCGACGGTGCGTTCTCAAGTATTTGCCACGAACCGGGGCGGCGCTCTGGTACGGATTGAAGGACTGCGCGGTTTTATACCAGGTTCGCATATCAGTACCAGGAAGCCGAAAGAAGATTTAGTGGGAGAAGAACTTCCCCTGAAATTCCTAGAAGTAGATGAAGACCGCAACCGTCTGGTATTGTCTCACAGAAGGGCATTAGTAGAACGCAAGATGAACCGCCTGGAAGTAGGCGAAGTGGTGATCGGTTCGGTGAGAGGAATCAAGCCTTACGGTGCGTTCATCGATATTGGCGGCGTCAGCGGGTTATTGCACATTTCGGAAATTTCCCACGAACATATCGATACGCCTCATAGCGTGTTCAATGTGAATGACGAAATTAAAGTCATGATCATCGATCTGGATGCGGAAAGGGGTAGGATTTCCCTGTCTACCAAACAGCTGGAACCAGAACCTGGGGATATGATCCGCAATCGCGATCGCGTATACGATATGGCAGAAGAAATGGCGGCGAAGTATCGCGAACAGCAAAAAGCCAAACAGCAAGGTGAAGTAGCCCAAGCAGCACCAGCAGCTGCGGCGGAGGCGACGGAAGAAGACGCAATGGAAATCCCAGACGCAATGGAAATCCCAGACGCAGTGGAAATCCCAGACGCAGTGGAAATCCCAGACGCAGTGGAAATCCCCGAAGCGGCTTTACCCTCAGCTCAAGAGTAAGCGATCGCTCAGTTGTAGCAGAACGCAACGGGCTGTTAAAAAGAGGGTAAATCCCTCTTTTTTTTGGTTAGATCGAGAGGAAATACGAGGTTGGTTACAATTCGCTGTCGGGACAAAACCTTTGCCAATATCTCTGCCATTATTTTTGATAAAGACGGCACTTTGGAAGATTCCGCCGAATATTTGAGACAGTTAGGACAAAAGCGAAGCCGCGCCATCGACGCCCAAATTCCCGGTGTAGGCGATCCTTTATTAATGGCATTTGGCATCAATGGGGATACCCTAGATCCTACTGGATTAATCGCCGTTGGCAGTCGCCGCGAAAACGAAATAGCCGCCGCCGCCTATATCGCCGAAACTGGAAGAGGGTGGATCGAATCCCTCTCAATTGCGCGTCGCGGATTTGAAGACGCCGATCGAGTTTTGCAAAAAACCGCCCCCTCTCCCCTGTTTGTCGGCTGTTTGGAAGTGCTGCAATTTCTCTCCAAAGCTGGGCTAAAATTAGGGATTCTTTCAGCCGCTAGAACAGCACGAGTTAAAGAGTTTGTCAAGTACTATCAATTGGAAAATTATATTCAGTTAGAAATGGGAGTGGATGAAGGACTAAGTAAACCCGATCCGCAGTTATTTTTGCAAGCTTGTGAGAAACTCGGCGTCGAACCTGGTGCGACTTTAATGGTCGGAGATTCGGCGGCGGATATAGAAATGGGGCAGAAAGCCGGTGCAGCGGGTTGTATTGGGATTTGCTGGGGAAATCCTCTGGCGGCGCATTTGGAAACGGCGGATGTAGCGATCGCGCAACTAGACGAACTCCAAATCATATAGCGATTAGTAGGGGAGGGTTTTACAGATAACTTCTGCCTGTAACAGATATCTCCAATAAACCCGCCCCCTAAGGGCGGCGGGTTTTACAGATAACTTCTGCGTCTGCGGCAGATCTGTGAAGAATTGTTAAAGAAGAGTAGGGGCGGGTTTTACCAACCAATCAAAAAAGCCACAAAATATCTTGTTAAAGTAGCCCCTACTCCCGCCAACAACTCAGCAAATTCACCAGGTAGAACCAGGTGGATCGTAAGCTTCATCGGGATCAAACAGTAAAAATACTGAATCTTTACAAACCTTTGATAAAAATATTGTTATCATGGCTGGTTAAAGAAAGAACGGGAAGAATGAAGCGCCCACTTATACCCGGTGTAGGGTAAAAGACTTTGGGTGCAACTGCGCGTCGCAGTTTGCACTAAAATAGCGCGAGTACCCCGACAGGGGAATTAAAGCTTGTGGACGCGCTTGGCGCGGCTTCCCGCACCCGTTGAGTGAATGAAAATGCCACGAAATGAGAATGTAACGCACCTATTTGGGAAACCTAAAAGGAACATTCTCAGCCCACAAATTCCCGCTATTGATGTGGGGAATCCTCAAAGTGGCTGAAACTAGCTCAAACACTTCGTTTTCCTATCTAAAATTCCAGGAGGAATTACCATTGTCTCGTCGCTATCTGTTTACCTCCGAATCCGTTACCGAAGGCCATCCTGATAAAATCTGCGATCAAATTTCCGACACTATTTTAGATGCGCTACTGACCGAAGATCCGAAAAGCCGCGTCGCCGCCGAAGTAGTAGTTAATACAGGCTTAGTCCTGCTGACTGGGGAAATTACCACCAAAGCCCACATTAATTACATCGATTTAGCCCGCAAAAAAATTGCCGAAATTGGCTATACTAACGCTGAAAACGGCTTCTGTTCCAATAGTTGTTCCGTATTGGTTGCGTTAGACAGGCAATCCCCTGACATCGCCCAAGGCGTCAACACCGCCCAGGAAACGCGGGAACAATCCAGCGATGAGGCATTTGACGCCGTTGGTGCGGGAGATCAAGGCATCATGTTTGGCTTCGCCTGCAACGAAACCCCAGAACTGATGCCCTTACCGATCAGCATCGCCCACCGTGCCGCCCGCCGACTCGCAGCCGTGCGAAAAACCGGGCAACTGCCTTACCTGCGTCCCGATGGTAAAACACAGGTAACCGTAATCTATGAAGATGGTAAACCCGTCGGCATCGATACGATTCTGATTTCCACCCAGCACACTGCCACGATTGGCGACATCACCGAAGAAGCCGCAGTGCAAGCCAAAATCAAAGAAGACCTCTGGGAAACAGTCGTACAACCGATCTTTGCCGATATTGCGATCAAGCCAGATGCACAAACCCGCTTTCTTGTCAACCCCACCGGCAAATTTGTCATTGGTGGCCCTCAAGGAGATGCAGGTTTGACGGGTCGTAAAATTATCGTCGATACCTACGGCGGTTATTCCCGTCACGGCGGCGGTGCTTTCTCCGGCAAAGACCCCACCAAAGTAGACCGCAGCGCGGCTTACGCCTGCCGCTACGTGGCGAAAAACATCGTCGCTGCTGGGTTAGCAGATAAGTGCGAAATTCAGTTAAGCTATGCGATTGGCGTTGCTCGACCTGTTAGTATCACCATCGAAACTTTCGGCACTGGCAAAGTGGATGATGAGAAGTTGCTGGAGTTGGTCAAAGAACATTTTGAACTGCGTCCGGCGGGAATTATCCACACCTTTAATTTACGCAAGATCGTAGCAGAACGGGGCGGTCGTTTCTACCAAGATGTAGCCGCATACGGTCATTTTGGTCGCACAGATCTAGAGTTGCCTTGGGAACAAACTGACAAAGCACCGCTGTTGAAAGAAGCGCTGACTCAACAGCTTTCTGCATCAGTAGGGTAGGGAATTTGTAGGGTGCGTTAACGCAGTGTAACGCACCGTTCCGACTGTGTAAGCTATTTATTTGTAGGGTGCGTTGTTAACGCACCCTACGCTTTTTAAACTCAGAGAATCCATGCAGTCATTAAAACAACAAGCGAGGAAACTTAAAAAAGAAACCTACGCGATTTATTTAGCTTGTAAAGACCCCAGAACTCCCTGGTATGCGAGGTTGTTAGCTGGCTGCGTCGTTGCCTATGCTTTTAGCCCGATTGACTTGATTCCAGATTTTATTCCAATTATTGGTTATTTAGATGACTTAATTATAGTGCCGCTCTTGATTTGGCTGGTATTAAAGATGATTCCCGTTGCTGTTTTAAATGAATGCCGCGAGAAAGCAGAAGCAGCAATGAGTCAGGGGAAGCCTAGCAGTAAGATAGCAGTTGTTATTATTGTTTCGATATGGATAGTTTTGGGGATTTTAATTATTATTTGGATGGCGCGGATTTTGAAACGTTGAATAGAAGAAATTGCTAATAATGACAAAATTTTTGATTCGGCTGCGGATTAACAAGACTCTGGTAAATTACGAAAGGGTGGCGATTGAGAAACAAGAGAGGCAGAACGAAGCAAAATGAATGAGAGCCTAACTCAAAAAATTCGGAAAGACTTTGATCGCATAGCTCTGCATGACCAAGAGGGATGGGATCACAACAATCATTATCACCGTTTTTTACTTAAACAGTTACCAGCCCGTTGCGGAACTGTTCTTGATATTGGTTGTGGCACGGGCGAGTTTTCACGTCTGATCGCTCAACGGGCTAAAAGAGCGATCGCAATCGATTTATCCTCTAATATGGTCGAGGTTGCCAAGCAGCGTTCAAGCCAGTATGCCAATATTGATTTTCAAGTAGGTGACATCTTGCAGTGGGAGTTTCCAGTCGAACAGTTCGATGCCATTGTGTCTATTGCTACTTTTCATCATCTACCTGTGGAAAGCTTGCTGCCCCATCTGAAATCTGCTTTGAAACCAGGTGGCAGACTTGCGATCTTGGATTTACTCGAATACGAAAGCTGGCAAGATAGCTTGAGCGATTTGATAGCTGTTCCTCTTAACTGGGGATTTCAAATGCTCAAAAACAGACACATCAAGTCGTCGCCCGAAGCCGCAGCAGCAATGAGAGAACATCTCCGCACGGATCGGTATCTAACTTTATCGCAAGCTCGACGGATTTATAGTAAGTCAATGAAAGGAGCCTCGATCAGAAAGCATTTATTTTGGCGTTATTCAGTCGTATGGGAAAAAAGTTGACCACAGCATAACAATTCGGTTGCAGAGGTAGCGATCGCTCTTGCCTTCCCTTAGAATGTAAAAAGACTTAATTTACAGCAAGTCGAAACATTCCGATTCCGATTGCAGCCAAAAAATTGGCAGATGTTATTATTATGACTATTCTAGAATCAGCGATCGCCAAATTGCAGCAACTTCCAGAGTCAGCTTTACCTGAAGTCAGCGACTTCATCGACTTTTTGATGTACAAGCATCAATCTAGAATAGCTGATAGCATCCAAGACGATATTGCTAAAGCTTGGGCAAAATGGTTCGAGGGGGTAGATCTTTTGGAAGTAAGCTCAACGAAGTTACCATAAAGTTAGATCCTCGGATTTGGCAAAACAAGGGTAGAAGACTGCCATGACCATCAAAGAGCAACTCCTGCAAACGATCGAACAAGCCCCAGAGCCTCTTCTCAAAGAAGCTCTAAACTACCTACGTTATCTGATTGAAAAACACCTAGAAGAATTAGAAGAACAGCAAGACCTAGAAGACCTAAAGTTAGCTAGAGAAGACCTGCAAAACAACCGCACGATTTCTCTGGAACAACTCAAACAGGAATTGGGGCTGTGAACTACAGTGTAGAAATTTCCTCCCTAGCTGCTCGCCAGATCAAAAAGCTGCCTGTAGAGACTCAGATACAGGTGCTGGATCAACTTGAGGCATTAGCCCAACAACCCTGACCTGATGGTGTCTCCAAAATGAAAGGTGAGGAAAACACCTACCGATTGCGTGTGAAAAATTACCGTATCGTTTACGAGATTCTTGATGAACAACTTATTGTTCTAATTGTCAAAGTGGGTCATCGCCGTGAGGTGTATCGCAAAAGTTAGCGAAGTGGCTTTGATTTCAGGAATTACCTCTATAATTACGATAATTAGGAGCCTATGCGATCGCAACTATGAATTGTCTACTAATTCACTCGGATCGCCAGGATAAAAGCGATCGCTTAAAATCTCGGTCAACAAGTCGTAGGGACAATCGGGAGGAAAAGTTTGCTCTGGTAGGTCAGTTTCTCCCATTGCTAAATCTTTGGCATTCTCATACGCTTCTTGCAGTGAATCATCAATATAAGACTTGAGGCTTGGGTTGTCCTTCAGCAATCTTAACGTATCGCGGCGCTGTACGCGAATTGTTGCAAGCCAACTACGACTACGATGTTGTGGTTGATATTCCCACTTCAGCAAATGCCCAATTAACAAGCTCAAACGATTGCGAAGTTCCTGACGTTGCTGCTTACCCAAAGATTCAATTTCCTCAATCAGATTTGATAAGTCGATTTTGCTCCACTGTTCGCTGCGGAGCAACATTGCTTGTTCCTGAGTCCAAGCATAGAAATCCGTCTCATAGAGGTTTTGTGCAGGTATCGGTTTGTTTGCCATCTTTGGGTTTGCATCTGGCATCTGCATCAAGTTAATCCATCAACCACAATTATAGGGCATAATTCGGACGGGGCGGGTTTATAGAGTTGGTCTGCGAGCATGATAAATTGTTTGTAAAACCCGCCCCTACTGGATATGATATAAAAACCCTCCCTACAAAACCTACCTGAAAATATGCACAACCGATGTAGAGGTATTTGATATAATTCCGATGCCAACGCACAAAAACCGGGTTTCTGTGAAAAATTGTCGGTTTGGCAACAAGAGATCTATGCAGAAACCCGGTTTCTAATATCTGCGTGCGTATGCTAAATCGTGTGAATTTTCAGGAAATTAGTCCCGCCAGATTTTTGCGTTGGAATTCCTGCGACAATTAAAATCCGGTCACCGGGAGCAGCTAAATTGCGCTCAACTAAATTAGTCTCCGCTTGCTTGACTAAATCCTCAAACGATTCCACTTGAAAATCTAGTAACAACGGCTTCACCCCCCAAACTAAATTTAGCCGGTGGTAAACTTGGATATTGTCCGTCAAAGCAATTACAGGGGCTTTTGGTCGTTCTGCTGACGCCAGTCGCGCTGTATAACCAGAACTGGTAAAAGCAACTATACAGCGCAAATCAACAATTTTATCAATCGCGTTGAGTGCTTCGCTTAAGGCATGAGTTTCATCGCTATCCATCGGTGGATTGTTGGCAAATTGGATATCTTTTTCGACTTCTTGTGCAATTCGCGCCATCATTTCCACCGCTTGAACTGGATATGCACCCACGGCTGATTCTCCAGAAAGCATTACCGCATCTGTGCCATCGATGATAGCATTGGCAACATCATTGGCTTCTGCACGGGTGGGGCGGGGATTTTGGATCATACTTTCTAACATTTGGGTAGCGGTAATTACCGGAATTCCCTTTTGATTGCACAATCGAATTATTTGCTTTTGCAACATTGGGACTTTTTCCGGACTCATTTCTACTCCCAAGTCTCCCCGCGCTACCATTAAGCCATCGCATTCGTTTACAATTGCTTGCAGGTTGGCAATAGCTTGGGGGCGTTCAATTTTAGCGATGACGGGGATATCGACGCCTTTAGCTGCTAGTAGTTGTTTAAGCGAGTAGATATCTTCAGCGCGACGCACAAAGCTGAGGGAAACCCAGTCTATTCCTTGGGAAATGCCAAAATCTAAATCTTTGATATCTTTTTCGGTGAGGGAAGGAAGGCGCAGGTTTAAACTGGGAAAGTTTACCCCTTTTCGACTTTTGAGAATGCCGCCTTTAATCACTTGACAGCGGACTGCTTTTGATGCGATCGCTTCCACCCTAAGTTCCAACAATCCATCATCTAACAGCACCTGCGCCCCTTTTCGTGCTTCATCCGCCAGATAGGGATAATCAATCGGTATTGTATTAGCCTGCTCGTTAAATTCGGCAATCGGTACTAAAGAAACGCTTTCTCCCGACGTTAAAGTTATCGCTTCTTTTAACTGCCCCACCCGAATCTTCGGGCCTTGCAAGTCTTGTAGGATCGTGATCGGGGTATCTAATTCCTCAGAGAGCGATCGCAGTAAAGAGACTGTAGCGGCATGATCTTCGTAGCTACCGTGGGAAAAATTCAGCCTCGCTACGCTCATACCTGCTTGCACTAGATTGGCGATCGCTTCTTTTGTATTGCTCGCAGGACCAAGTGTAGCAACGATTTTCGTCCGGTGGAGTAGGTTTAGCATAACTAGCGTCTATAAAAACCTCTTGTACTTTAACCCTTGCTAGCGATCGCCAACTTGAATTTCTCGCCCCGCCCAGTTTAGACGAGCGGCAACTTTGTGTGTACATTTGCCGAAACTGGTTGTAACATAGTATATATTGGAGTAAGCGATCGCCAAGCAATAGCTTGGAGTTGAAGGTTGATTATGGCGACCACTGCAACCAAAAAAGCAGCAACCAAAAAGCGAAAATACAGCAGAATTGACCTGAGAGTTACGCCCGAACAAAAAGATTTATTAGAGCAAGCGGCATCGTTAGCAGGGTTGAGTTTGAGTGCTTATATGCTTTCTCAATGCCTAAAAGTTGCTAGGGAAAATATTGAAGCTCATCAGAGGTTAGTTCTGAGCGATCGCGATCGCGAACTGTTTTTATCCTTGATAGAAAACCCACCAGAACCATGCCAAGCTCTGAAGTCAGCTATGAGTAAATTTCAAGATGAATACGAAAAATAATAATCAGTGATATCATGTCCGATAGCCTCTGTTGTGTATAGTTTTTGACAATAGTAGGGGCGGGTTTTACGAGAGATTTTTGAACGCAGCGCCAAGGATAAATAAACCCGCCCCGACTCAACTACCGATGTCACCGGACATGATATGAAATGGCATATATCACCCCTGGATGACAGCTTTCAGAAAGATGCTTTTGACTGTGGAAAACCGCAGTTAAATGAGTACCTGAAGCAAATAGCCGGACAAGACGCAAGACGAGGGTATTCCAAAACTTTTGTTGCAACTACTGACTCGGAAAGTAAAGAAGTTGTTGGATATTACTGTACAAGTGCATCTACCATTGAATTCGAGAACATTCCAAAGCACGAGGATATCCCCAAACGCTTACCCAAGTATCCCGCTCCTGCTATGCTGATTGGCAGGTTGGCAGTAGACAAACGGATGCAAGGTGAAGGATTGGGAGCAATACTCTTGATGCACGCTCTAAGTATGGCAGTTCGAGTAAGTTCGGAAATAGCTATTTTTGCAGTTAGAGTTGATGCACTCGATGAGGAAGCCAAAAGGTTTTATCTGCATTATGGTTTTGCTCCATTGCAAGATAAAGAACTCTCGCTTTTGCTGCCTATGGCAACAATATTAAAGAGTCGCCGAGAGCATCAAGGAAGTTGAATCAACATCAGCTTTGAAATTTATTTCAAGCTCAAAGCTAAAACCCATTAAAACGGGTTGAAAATCAGTATGATTGACTATTAGACCTCTTGCATAAATGCCTTGAACTAAAGTTCAGGCTAAAAGCTAAAACCCGTTAAAACGGGTTGAAAGAAATTATATCCTGTCCGTTAGTATCGGACTTGTACGGTTAATAATTTTGTAGGGGCGGGTTTTACCAGATACCTTTGATGCCAAGCGAATTATTTTGATAAACCCGCCCCCCCGTGCGATGCCGATGCAACCGGACATGATATTATTCCTCTTTTTCCACTGCGCCTAATGCCTTCAGAGTTGCTTTCTGAACTCCAGTTACGCCTCTAATATTCATTCCTTCATAAAGGCGTTTAGCTTTAAGTGTTTTAATGCTGACACCTGTTTCAATATTCCACAGTTTAATTGTCTCATCTTCACTCCCACTTGCAAGCATTAATCCGTCAGGACTAAAAGCAACAGAGCGAATTCTATTTTCATGTTCTGTAAAAGTTTTGAGGCAAGTACCAGTTTTTACATCCCATAGTTTGGTTGTACAGTCATCGCTGCCGCTAGCAAGAAGGTTGCTATCAGGACTAAACACAACTGACCTGATTTGATCTGTATGTCCTTCTAAAATATGCAGACATTCATGTGCGTCACTATCCCATAGTTTGATTGTGAGGTCATCACTTCCACTGGCTATAATTTTACCATTAGGACTCCAGGCAACTGAACGTATCAGCTTTTGATGTTCTCCTAAGTTTGCTAGTTGTCCTGTTTCAATATTCCATATTTGTAAGATTCTATCATCACTGGCGATCGCTATATTCTTCGCATCAGGACTCATTGCTATCGACCAAATCCAATGGGGATAATCCTTTAAAGTTTTCAAGCATTGACCTGTCTTAACATCCCATAATTTGATATGGCGATCGTCGCCAGCACTAATCAGTTTTGTTCCTGTATCGTAAAAAGCAACTAACCAAATCCAATCTCTATGTTTACCTGGTAAAGCAAAACATTCACCAGTACGGAGATCCCATAATTTAACTCTACCATCATTACCACCACTGGCTATTTTTGTTCCTTGAGGATGGAAAGCAACTGACTGTACGCGCTTTTCATGCTTGCCCAATATTTTGCATTTTTCTGTATCGATATACCATAGCTTAACTGTGCGATCATCGCTCCCACTAACAAGGGTTTTCCCATCAGGAGAAAAAGCAACTGACCACACTCGTTGAGTATAGCCATAGATAGTCTTTAAAGATTCACCTTTGCGGACATCCCACAATCTAATACTTTGATCGTCACTGCCACTAATTAGAGTTTCACCATCTGGACTAAAAGCTATAGATCGAACTCGGCGATCGCTTTCTGGTAAAGTAAGTAATAATTCACCAGTTTCAATGTTCCATAACTTCACAGTTTGATCTGCACTACCACTAGCCAAAATATTACCATCCGGACTGAAAGCAACCGACCAAACTCGTCCATCATGTCCCGGAAAAGTTTTGAGGCATTCACCATTATGAATATCAAACAATCTGACAAGTTTGTCATAGCTACCAGTTGCTAGAGTTTGACCATCTGGACTAAAAGCGATTGAGCTAACTCGATGATTACGTTGCTGCCAAGTGGTGTGACATTCAACTTTATTAACATCCCATAATTTCACAGTTTGATCCACACTACCACTTACTAGAGTCCCTCGATCATCGAAAGCAACTGCGAATACCCAGCAACTATGTTTTAAAATCTGACAGTATTGATGAGAGTCAACATCCCACAATCTTACGGTACAATCATTACTAGCACTAGATCGCTAGAGTAGTTTTACCTATGCCTCCTTCACCCAGCAGCAAAATTAACTGACATTTGTCCTGCAAAATCCACCGTTCCAGTGTATGTAGTTCCTGAGTACGTCCGTAGAAATAGGAGAGAATGGGGGCATTTCCCCAGTCTTGGTATGGGGTGGCGACTGGCTGATCCCACTGCTCTCGAACTTGGGAATGTGGAACTCGCTCTGACTTGAAACGCTCCTCCAGTTTTCCTCGAAATTCCCAGTCTTGGTACAGGTTAGTGACTGGCTGATCCCACTGCTCTCGAACTTGGAACAGTGGAACTTGGTCTGACTGCGAACGTTTCTCCAGTTTTCCTCGGAAGGTTTTTTTGCTAACGGGGACTTCTAAAATCTTTGAAAGTAACTCCCACAATAGGGAAGCTTCATTTTTTATATGGCCTTCTCGGTATCTAAATTTTCGAGCCACATCTTTGTATGTATAGTCTTCCCAAGATGCCTGAAGTATTACCTTTTGCAGTTCAGTAAGATGTTGTCCTGTTTTGGCAAAGAGTAAATCGTCAGTGATTGTTAGCGCTTCCTCAATGTTCATTGCTTATGGAAGAGTCAGGTTTTACCATCTATACTGCACAAGGTCATAGATTGCGCTTTTTAGTGGTCATCGGTAATTGGGACAGAAAAGGACAGCACCCCGAAAAAGCTCCGTTTGCGATCGCGCAGATTATAGCTTGCTCTAATCTGACTTTTATGACTATTTTAGCATTCAAATTCTTTTAAACCCATAGTTATGCTTACTTTTATGACTTATTGACTGACAAAATGCTTACTTTTATGACTTGACACATTAGTACCCTACTAATAGGATGGGTAGAAGAGGTACTTAAAGCATTGAAGAATTTTATCTATGCTGGCAAAACGCGCGGAGTCAGCAATCAGGTAGTTACCTACTTGAGAAATAGCGGAGTAGTCAAAATGGTTAAAATTATTGAAAAACCCCAAAACCTAAAAATACTGGAAATCACACAGAAGTACCCTAAGCAATCGGTAACGGTAGACGTTACCGAAAGAGATAAGTATGGTTTCCCTGTTAATGGAAAAGTCCTACTCCACGCAAGTGCGATCAATTTAATGGTCGATAAAATTAAGTACACTCAAGGCGATCTGTACACCTTCTACACTGGTAGTATTGATGAGGACGCTGAGTGAGGATTAACTCAGCGTTGAAATACTACGCAGATCGGCGATGAGTGTAATTTTAGTAAGGAAAAAGTTTGTCGGAGATGCAACTTTCGACAAACTTAAGTTATGGCTAATACCTGTAACCATAAAAACTGAACAAAGAAAGGATACGTTTAACTTACTTCTGGATACGGGAGCGCAGCGAACAGTAATAATCCCTGCGGTGAAGGAAATTATGGGTCTAGAAGTAGCTCCAGAATCTGTACAAGGAATTGGTGTAACGGGTAAATCTCAATATTTCACAGCAACAGTCAACCTGGAAATAGGTACAATACAGCTGCTTGCTCAAAATGTTTTAGTAGGTAGTTTACCGGGTGTGTTTAGCAAGTATCAGATTGCTGGTATATTAGGAGCAGACTTACTCCAGTTGCTTTTCCTGAAGATGGACTACCCAGAAAGGCTACTGGAGATAGAACGTACTTTTGTCTGCTCTTAAGTTTTAGGATTACCCAATGTCAGCAACTTCTGAACCAGAAAAAAAGCTAAAAGTAGTATCTTTGCAACCAAAGGTCGTTTTTGTTAAAAAAAGCGAACAAGAAGCAACAGAGTCAGTAGAGGAAGAAGTAATTCTGGCTCCTTTTATGTTAGATGGGGAACAAGCAATAGAAGATTTGAGTGAACTTGTTGATAAAGTTTATGAAGAGTTTTCACAAGCTTGTGAAAAGCGTAATTTAAAATGGGAAGCAGAGCTAGAACTGGGGATGCAATTTGGTGTAAAGTTTACAGCAAAACTTAAAATAGTTCCTAAATCTTGAAATTAGTAACAACAATCTCCTTTATGGTGGACGCGGTAATGATTCTGTCTTCGGTGGCGCTGGTGGCGATCGCATATTTGGAGATGAAGGCGACGACGTGCTGACGGGCGCAGATGCCGCAGCAGGCAGAGGTTTTGGCGAAATCGATCGCTTTACTGGTGGCGCTGGACGCGATCGCTTTGTGCTAGGCGCTACTGGGGGAGCTTTCTACAACGATGGTAATATTAGCACCTCCGGTATTAGCGACTACGCTCTGATAACTGACTTCAATCCCTTGGAGGACTCGATCCAACTGTCTGGCTCTAAGTCAAGATATACTCTAGGAGCAACACCGACTGGTTTGGCTACGGGTACAGCCATCTTCCTGAATGAAAGCCGTCTTGAACTGATTGCGATCGTTCAAGGTTCCACTAGCCTCAGTCTGGGCGCTAACTACTTTGTAACCGTCTAGTATTTTATCTGAATGCCCCGACGCCTGAAGGCGCGGCTATACAAACAAAGCCTGCCTACGCAGGCTTTCATGTTTTGAGTGTAAAGGCGATCGCAAGTTTGCACAACAAGTGGTTTTAACCTGTGGGCGTTGTCACCCAATAAAATATTCCTAAACTCTCCTCAAAACCAACTATGAAAGCTATCTGGTTAGAAAACAACCAACTGCAACTCCGCACCGATGTCCCCATGCCCAAAGCGCCGCCAGGGGAAGCACTCGTGCGTGTTGTGCGTGCAGGTATTTGCAATACCGACTTGGAACTGATTCGCGGCTATTATCCCTACACGGGCATTTTAGGTCACGAATTTGTCGGCATTGTCGAGCAAGGTTCATCCCAATTAGTTGGTAAGCGAGTCGTGGGCGAAATTAACGCCGCTTGCGGTAAATGCCGTTTCTGCCTGAGCGCACAACCTACCCACTGCGAAAATCGCACCGTTCTTGGTATCGTTAATCGCAACGGTGCGTTTGCTGAATATCTCACCTTACCAGAACAAAACTTGCATCCTGTACCGGATAGCGTTACTACCGATGTAGCAAGTTTTACTGAACCTGTGGCAGCAGCTTTGGAAATTCAGCAACAAGTTTCTATTCGCCCCGATGACCGAGTTTTGGTAGTGGGTGATGGTAAGTTGGGGCAATTGGTAGCGCAGACTTTGGCGCTTACTGGTTGCGATTTATTGGCTGTGGGAAGACATGAGAATAAATTGGCGAATTTGGCGGCTAGGGGTATTAAAACGGGGCTGGCGGAGGCTGTCACCGACCGCGCTTTTGACCTATCTGTCGAGTGTACGGGGAATCCGGAAGGGTTTGCGATCGCTCGTCGCGCCCTCCGTCCTCGCGGCACCCTGGTACTCAAAAGCACCTACGCCGGTCACCTCACTTTCGATGCCTCGTCTTTAGTCGTGGACGAAATTACCCTCATCGGCTCCCGTTGTGGCCCCTTTTCCGCCGCCCTGGAAGTCCTAGCCGCAGGGAAGGTAGATGTAGAACCCCTAATTCAAGCCCGCTATCCTTTATCTGAAGGGCTAACGGCATTTACCCGCGCCCAACAACGAGGTGTATTAAAAGTGTTGTTAGAAATAGATGCCAATTCTTAATTAGACTGCTGGCAAAAGTCAGAAAGGAAATTAATTTCACCAATTTGTTTAATCCGTTTTAACTGTAGAGACGTTATATCATGTCC
>DNGJ01000492.1:0-3717 GCA_003486305.1 Cyanobacteria bacterium UBA11371 | reverse complement strand
AATTCAACGGACATGATATTACATGTAACGTCTCTACAGTTTCATTAATCAGACAGATGTTACGATCGTATCAGTTGAAATAACTATAGTAATCGAGCGATCGCTATGACAGTAGCCACCAAGAAACTAACCTTTGCAGAGTATCTCAAGTACGATGATGGTACTGATACCCGTTACGAACTTGTCGATGGAGAATTAATTCCCATGAGTCTAGGTACTGGTAAGCATGGAGGGATTACAGAGTTCCTCAACGATAGCTTCAAGGATGAAATTAGAAAACAGGGATACCCTTGGACTTCTAAAGATATGCGAATTGGTATTCGTTCCCCTCGCGCTGGGCGTTGGGATACTTCACGCATTCCCGATGTCACGGTTTTAACTATAGAACAGTGGGAATCTCTAGCTAACCGAGAAGCGGTAATTGAACTATCCGATCCGCCACCTATTTTAGTAGTGGAAGTGGTCAGCGAGTCTACCAAAACTACCGACTACCGCAGCAAACGTTCTGAATATGCCGTACTTAATATTCCTGAATACTGGATTGTCGATTTACTTTCAGATGTGGTAATAGTATGTACCCTCGCAGAAGGTTTCTACGATGCTGTTGAATTTAGAGAAAGCGATCGCATCGTTTCTTCTACTTTTCCCCAGCTAGAATTAACAGCATACCAAGTGTTAGCACCACGGTAAAAAGACCGTACAATCCTGACAATTACCCATTACCTATTTGGGTTAGTACAATACATTTGTTTTTGAACAATAATCTGGACAATTAATTGCGTCTTCAGAATTAGCAATCCGGGGATGTACCGTACACTTGAGGCGATGGTCGTTGGTGAAAAACTGACAATTAGAACAGGGAATTTCGTGCATCACTTTCGCCCTGGTGGCTGTTTCTGCGATCGCTGACCAAACACCCCAAGCTAAAATCGCTACAAATGCCCAGGCACAGAAAAAGCAAATCGGCGCTAAAAACGGTTGAATCGCATTAACTAGAGGATACAGTATTTGAAACACGGCAATAACACTTATCGAGACTGAACGCTTATTCGTAATGTTAAAAAATGTAATCTGTTAATTTCTCTATCAAAGGATAGGAAATATTTCCCCTGTCAGCAGTCAGTAGTAAAAAAACAACTGAAAGCTGACAGGAAGCGGGTTTAGAACAATTGTAGATTATTGCTCGTATGGGGATGCTACAACCCGCAGCGTAACAACCGACACAGTTAAACGCCCGCGTGGCCTAAAGCCAAACCTGCCACGAGCATTCCTAAAACTAGGAAAGGCTGGGCGCTTGCTTGATACTTTACGTCATTTTTCAGCGGGTCGCGCAGGAAGTACATATCTTGGAACACAATTTGAGGAATCACTAACAGCACCAGGATGGTGGCGTAGAGATTTTGGTGAATGTAGACTAGGTAGCCTGCGATCGCACCTTGAAATATATCGATCATAAGGACGCAAATCCAAGCTGCTGTAGTGACGCCAAACATCACCGGCATAGACTTCAAGCCTAATTGTCTGTCTCCCTCGATACTTTTGAAATCGTTAACAATCGCAATCCCCAATCCGGCGAAACTGTAGAACAGCGTCAGAACGATAATTGTCGGATTGAGGTCGCCAAATAAAGCATGACCAGTCCACCAAGGGAGGGCGATGTAGCTGGAACCCAAAGCATAAGTACCCAGCCAACCGTTTTGCTTTAATTTCAACGGAGGTGCAGAGTAAATATAGGCGAGGAATGCACCGCCGATAGCGATACAAGTAATCGTGGGAAATTCGTGTCCCGCCCATTGGTCTAGAACAAATGCCAAACCAATCCCAGCGATTAATAATACCCAAATTTGAGCGATCGCACTCGAAAGCGAAATTGCTCCCGATGGGATGGGGCGATAGGGTTCGTTAATCGCATCGATCTCGCGATCGTAGTACTCATTCACCACTTGGGTATAACCTGTCATTAACGGCCCCGACAGCAACATGCACGCCGCCGATATCAGCACGTTTTCTAACGTCCAAGTATAGTTACCCGAAGAAGCCGCACCGCAGATCACCCCCCACATCAAGGGTATCCAGGTGATTGGCTTCATTAATTGCAGGCGGATTTTCCAGATATTGGTTTCCTTGGCTGCGCCTTTCATTCCCAGCATTTGCCGCATCTTGGCATCGCGACTGGCATCGAGAGGCGCTTCGGTATTGGGTTTTACATCCACCTCAGCCGTTGTGGCGTCCGTGGGAAATTGCGAGGAAGGCGAATCAGACATATCGATGAGAGGATTTTAGATGGGTGGATTTGGGATTGAACGCTTTGATCGTTTACTCGCTTCGGTGCTAGAAGATTACCTAACGTAAGTTGCTAGTTACTTCTTTAGGGCTGCTAATAGCTAATGGCTAATAGCTAATGGCTAATAGCTAATGGTAGAGCGGTCAAATATTCTCACGAGCAATTAGCAATTAGCAAGCTTGCAATGCGAGCAACCCTTCTTTCTCTTCTTTCTTGGCGTCTTGGCGGTTCATTTAATTCTTCTATCACCGAAACGAGTAGGGGGAATCGCTTCGGTGCTAGAACGAAATCGTCAAATAATTATTCTGGAACTTAGCGCCCTTGACAGATTGCCCGCTGAGTTGGGGAGGTAGATAGATATTGCGGCGTTGGTCGCCTGCTTCGATGGTGACTTCTGGGCCATACTGGGTGAGTTTGACCTGTTTTTTGTCAAATCCGGGTAAGAACAGGCGCACTTGACGCCCAGCGATGTCGATCTCGATGGGTTTGGGCGCGCCCGATGCTTTGAGAAAATCGGGTAGGGCGTCGATTAGGGGTTGCCAGTCGTCGCCGATGCGAACGGGAACGGTACTGACCGGCAGGGGTGCAAACTCTGAGTTGGCGATTTCTGTTGCCGAAGTTTCCTGGTCGTAAGTCGCGTAGACTTGTTCCAGGGTTTGAGCTTGCTGTGCGGCAAAGGTATCCGCCATCACCGTTTGGTTGAGAATCACCCCGGAGACGGTCAGACCGACTTGTTGGGCGCTACCCCAGAGGTATTTGGCAGTTGCGATCGCAAAAGCATCCCCCGTCGTCACCAAATACGCCGCTACCCGCTTGGGGTCGGACATTGCTGCCTTCCCCTGGTCGAGCAAGTTATTTACCTGGTTAGTAGGTTGAGCAAAATTATCCCCGATTAAGTTGACATTCAAGATGGCGCTGGTGACTGGTTGAATAAACGGCGACAGGGTTTTGCCCAAATCCGAATTGATAAAAACATCCCGAAATCGGCGGATATACCAGCTCGCGATTTCCGGGGTTCCTAACATCCGCAGCAAGGCTTTGTCTCCCGTGCCGTCGTAAACGATCGCATCGTATTTGCCGCAAGCGTCGTACTCGCGCAGGGCGTTCAGCGCTAACGCACTGTCCATCCCCGGCAATACGCCAAGCTCTTGACCGTATACTTCTTTTATGATAGGAGTTCGCAGGTATTGCGCTTCCAAATCTTTTACTTGTTCCCAGCTGCTCTCCAGCAGGACGGTAGTGTTAAACTGCACCGCCTGCAAGTTAGGAGCTAGTTGTTGGGGATCTGGATTAATTGCCGTACCTAAGAGCGAACTTAATGCTGGTTCGGTGTCGCCAAAAGCCAACAGGACTCGCGCACCAGAGGCGGCTAGTCTTTTAGCTGTTGCGATCGCGATCGTCGTGCGACCCACGCCACCTTTGCCTAAAAATGT
>DNGJ01000144.1 GCA_003486305.1 Cyanobacteria bacterium UBA11371 | reverse complement strand
TCTCAGCAGGCGATATTTTCAGCCAAACTGTTAGCAGGGGAGATGCCGCAGAATATCCAAGATGTGTTTACGGCGAATGGATTGTCTTTATTTCCATTTAGCTTATCTGAAGTGCGATCGCATTGCAGTTGTCCGGATAAAGCCAATCCTTGCAAGCACATCGGAGCGGTGTATTATATATTGGGCGATCGCTTCGAGGAAGACCCGTTTGTCCTATTCCAATTGCGGGGTCGTTCTAAAGAAGATATTCTATCCGCATTGCGCCAAATCCGAAGCGCTGCGGGCGAAGCAGCGGAAGCGGAAACATCCCCGATTCCACAACCTCCACCTCGCCCTTCATACCCCTTACAAATCAACCAATTTTGGCAATATAACGAACCTCTGGAATCTTCCCTCGTGGTAATTGCACCGCCTGGTAGCGAGACGGTTTTAGATGTTTTGGGGTCAATTCCTCCGATATCTGACGCGGAAAATCGATCTAAAGGTCAGGATACTCAAGTTGTAATGCAGCATCTCAAAGGAGTTTATCAGAATGTTAGCCAGCAGGCAGTGCTATCAGCAATGAAAGTAGAAGGGAGTTGACAAAAATGACAGTTACACCTCTGGAAAAAGAAGCAGAACCAATTTTAAAGACCTGCGCGGAATATTTGTTTAGCGGTCAGGTTTAACTCCGAGAACGTAGGCGACTCAATCCGGTCATCCTCCCTAAACTGCTTAACCTGATACTCCCCATCCACCAGTGAGTAGACCGACAGGGTAGGGCGCTTGGGATCGCCGATGAATCGCTTACCCCCCAAACCGAGATAATCTACAATCCAATATTCGGGAATGCCCAGTTCTTCGTAGTCTTCTAGTTTTCGGGCGTAATCGTTTTCCCAGTTAGTACTGACAACTTCCACTACCAGAGCGACGGAGGCTCCCTGTGTGATGGTTGCTGCCTTTTCCCACAGAGGTTCTGCAACAAGGGCGTCGCGTTTGAGTACCAGTACGTCCGGTAGATAGCCCGTTTCCCAGCTACTAGCTCTAATCAGTGCGCGATTGGGAAAGCGGTAGGGTAAGTGCAACCTCTCCGTCTCCAAAACCAGTCTTCGGCTAGAAAATTCAGTGACTTCTTCGTGCTTTCCTGTTGGTTGCATTTCTACGATTTTCCCGTCAATCAGTTCGTAACGCCCGTCCTCTGGTATCCATTCGATGAATTCTTCAAACGAGATTGGTTTGGGTATGGCTTGGATCATGGTGCTTTCTCCTTTGGTTTAGCTATTGGGTGGCGCATTGGCGTTACAACTTTGACTGAGTAAATATTTCCAGATGCGCCGAATTTCAGCATGAAACGCTTCTCGATCTCGCTCTAGTATCCATAGACACGCCTGGTGGTCGCGGGCAATTTTGGAACAATTGGCGGCGATCCATCGGCTAAGGGATGGATCGAGGATTAGGGGCTATTTCTACTTCTCTAACTAGCAATTCTCCAACTTCGCATTTGAGTACTTCACAAAGTCTGTCCAACGTGTCCAGAGGGATTGACTTAGCTTTGTTATGTTCGATTTTTTGGACGTTAGCTAGCGACATTTCCAGTAATCTAGCTAGTTCGTTCTGAGATATTGACCTAGCGTTTCTTAGTTCTTTTAGCTTGATTCTCACAGCCATCCGCTAAAAACTTACTCCAAGTATAACCTACTGATAGTATATTAACTATTAATTGTTCTTATGATAATACAACTCATAAATAATCAACTTATATCTAGATACCTATTGAATTAACTACCAATAGTTGGTTATATAATGGATGGTTAGACATAGACGCAAAGATGAACCTTGATGTAGATGAATGGGCATTCAAGCCCCACAAAACCCATCTTTGCCAGCACTGCGGCAATCTGTTTGAAGGTACATATAATTCAATCCGGAATAGCCATGACTCAAACTACAAATCAAACGGTTCTTCCCCCTCCATTTCCCGACCATACCCAACTGCCTGAATCAGACGGTACGTTTGTGAAGAATTTTCAAGAACATCCCCAAAGCATTCTACTTACCGACTCGATTGGCCCAGTTTTGCAAAGCCTGCACCCGGACGGACAGTATGCAATTGGGCAAGATTGTGGCATTTATTGGCGCGAAACCGAACCGCCAGAACAAGGTGCAGAAGCACCGGATTGGTTCTACGTGCCTAACGTTCCTCCTCTGCTAGATGGTCAGATTCGCCGTTCTTATGTGTTTTGGCGGGAGTACATCGCGCCTTTGATTGCGATTGAGTTTGCTAGTGGGGATGGAACGGTAGAACGCGATCGCACCCCATTATCCCGCACTGCTGGCGAAACCAGAAAACCCGGCAAATTCTGGGTTTACGAACAAATTATCCATATTTCCTACTACGCCATTTACCTCATCAACAGCGGCGAACTAGAGGTTTACAACTTAGTCAACGCTCGATATCGTCGCCTGACACCAAACGAACGAGGACACTATCCGATCGAACACTTAGGAGTTGAATTAGGAGTTTGGCAGGGAAGCTATCAAAATCAAACCCAGCGCTGGTTGCGCTGGTGGGATAGTGAGGGTAATTTACTCCTAACCGGCACCGAGCGAGCCGAAATTGAGCAGCACCGCGCCGAACAAGAGCGACAACGCGCCGAACAGGAACATCAGCGAGCCGAACAAGAACGCCAACGCGCCGAACTTGCCGAACAAGAGAGAGCAACTGAAGCGCAAGCGCGGCTGCAAGCAATACCGCGCTTGCGCGATTTGGGTTTGACGGTAGAGCAAATAGCCGCAGCCTTGGGATTACCCCTGGAAGAAGTGAGGTCGTTCATGCAGGAATGAGGGGTGCGATCGCATCTTACACCCGATCCAGCACCCGCCAGGGATTAAAATCCCTGGCTAACAGCTAAAGTCCACTCAAGTGGACTAAAAACACCTCTTTGACTCGTTGACTCGTTCCCAGGTTCCACCTGGGAATGCTGTGAAACGAGGCTCTGCCTCCTAAGCCTACCAGAGGCAGAGCCTCGCTGATCTGCGTTACCAGGCCGGAGCCTGGTAACGAGCATCGCCAACTTCTCAAAACTGGCAAACATCTCGACCACTGACTGGGCAATTTTGGCGAGCGATCGCATTATCTGCCAGATTAAGCGAAGTCAGATTTTTCAGTGCTGCTAGAGGAGTGAAATCTGTCACTGGATTGAAGCGGAGATTAAGCGATCGCAAATTTATCAATTTTGCCAAAGGGCGAACATCTTTGATTTGATTCCCTTCAAGATTAAGCCAAGAGAGGTTTGTCAGTCCCGCTAGAGGACTAACATCTGTAATTTGCTTGCCTTTAAGGTCAAGAGACTTCAGATTTATCAGTCTTGATAGAGGGCTAACATCTTTAATTGGGTTACCTTCAAGATAAAGAAACTCCAGCTTTGTGAGTCCCCTTAGAGGAGTGAGATCTGCAATCTCGTTACCTACAAGGTTGAGTATAGTCAAATTTGTCAGTCCTGCGAGAGGACTGATATTTGCAATTTGGTTGTTCTTGAGGTTAAGAGAACCCACATTTTTTAGTCCTGCCAGAGATCTGACATCTATTTGATTGCCTTCAAGGTTAAGCTGCTGCAAGTTGGTAATTCCTGCTAGAAAGCTGACATCTTTGATTTGGTTATAGTCGAGGTCAAGCTGCTTCAGGTTTGTCATTCCTGCTAAAGAACTAACATCTTTAATTTGGTTATCTTGCAGATAAAGCTCAGTCACATTTGCTAGTTTTGCAAGAGAACTTATATCTTCTACTTGATTGAAACTGAGATTAAGCCAATCCAAATTAGTCAATCCTGCCAGAGGGCTGACATCTTTGATTTGGTTAAAAGTGAGAATAAGCCGCTTCAGGTTTGTCAGCTTTGCCAGAGGGCTGATATCTTTAATTTGGTTGTCTTCGAGGAAAAGCCAAGTTATATTTGTTAGTCCTGCTAGAGGGCTGATATCTTTGATTTGATTACTTCCAAGGTCAAGCCTATTGAGGTTTGTCAGTCCTGCTAGAGGGCTGATATCTGCGATTTTGTTGGCAATCAGATTGAGCCGAGTTAGGTTTGTTAGCCTCGCCAAAGCTCTAACATCTGCAATCTGGTTTTTCTCAAGATCGAGCATAGTTAATTTTGTCAGTCCTGCTAGCGGACTGACATCTTTAATTTTGTTTTTGTCGAGGACAAGCCAAGTTAGATTTGTGAGTCCTGCTAGAGGGCTAACATCTGCAATTTGGTTGTTATCAAGAGAAAGCGATGCCAAATTTGTCAATCCTGCCAAAGGACGAAGATCGGCAATTTGGTTGCCGCTGATAGAAAGCTGCTTCAGGTTTTTTAGTCCTGCCAAAGAGCGAATATCTGTGATTCGGTTATTGTAAAGGGCAAGATTCTCTAAATTTGTTAGTGCTGATAGCGGACTTAGGTCACTGATTCCTGTTTGATTGAGGTCAAGCGCCCTGCGATTTAACAAATTTTTGGCAGCGAGTTCGCAATCATTTGTCCTTGCTTCTGCTAACAGCACCTCCACAGTGATTCTCGCCTCGGCTGACAAACTGGCTTGGTTGTCACACCACTCTTTAAAAGAACTCCCCCGAATAGGTTCAGCAGCTTGAGTGACTCCCCATCCCCAGCCAATAAATGCCCACAAACTTATCGTTAAAGCAGCTGCGCTAGTTGATTTCATTGTTGGTGAACTCCCCATCAATATTGTCTAAAGTGGCTCAGATAACTTACAGCGGATTTCAGTCGGATGAGGTTTACCTTGGTTTGTGTAGCGGCACCCTTAAGGGTGCCGCTACACAAACCAAGCGATAACGCTTTCCCTTACGCGGCTGCAAGCCGCTGTAATTCTTAGAGAAATCGGGAATTTCGCTGAGAACTGTTGTTATAACATTTATGAAAACAGTCTAATTTTCTAGCATTTCGCATTCATACCTTCAAATTTATACTCAGATACCCTTGATGGAGAAGTGAACCATGCGCCTACATCTAGTCAGAATCAGCTTTGCCACTCTGCTGCTTGCAGTAACTTCTGGCTTTTTACCACCCAGCTTGAGTCTCTCACCCTCATTGGCACAGGCGCAAACAAATCAAGATCGGAAAGCTATAGCCGATCGCTTGTTCAGAGAAGGTGAATATCTCAGTGTCCGGGATAGCTATGAAAGAGCTATAAGTAAATTCCAGGAAGCCTTATTGATTTATCAAGACATAGACGACAAGGCAGGCGTTGGCAAAACCCTATCCAATATTGGATATGTTTACTACAACCAGAAAGAGTATGAGCAAGCATTGGATTACTTCCAGCAAGCTTTGCCCATTCTACGGGAAGCGGGGGATGGCAACGAGCAACGAGTAACCTTAAATCTGATGGGGAGTACTTACTATGAGCAAGGTCGTCAGCTAGTCAAGCAAAATAAATATCGAGAAGCTCTAGATAAATTTCAGCAAGCCTTAGCAATCAATAAAAAACTTGGTCAAAAGGAAGCAGAAGAGTTAACTCTTAACCAAATTGGCATGGTTTACACTAATCTGGGAGAGTATGAATTAGCTTTAAATTCCTATCAGCAAGCTTTAGCAATTCCTCCACCCTATTTCGCGAACGTGCGGGCGGCAATGCTGTTTAATTCCGGGAGGCTTTACCAGGCGCTAGGACAGTACGAACTGGCTTTGAATTTCTATCAGGAATCCTTAGAACTCAGCCGAAAACCCGTATCACTTGAAATTGGTAGAAGAGGCGCGATCGCGATTGGCAGCATTGGGGGTGAAGTCAGAAATCTTAACGCGATCGCTGGCATTCACTCCAGATTAGGAAAGTACGAATTAGCCTTGAATTTCTATCAACAAGCCTTAGCAGTCCTGAAAACACTTGATGACAAAACAGACAAAAAAAATCTGGAAGCAGTGACGCTGCAAAATATTGGGGTTCTTTATCTCAAACAAGGAAATTACCAACAAGCTTTAGAGTTATTGCAGCAAGCTTTAAGCATTACCGAACCGCTGGGCAACAAGCGAGCGGAGGGGCTAATTATTGGCAATATTGGTGAGGTATATTTTGAGCAAAGACAGTACGAATTAGCCGGGAAATATTATCAGCAATCTTTGGTAATTATCCAGGAATTCGGCAACCAGGCAGAGCGAGCAAATGCTCTCAACAATATTGGTTACTTGCTGGAGAAACAGAACCAGCCGGAATTAGCGATCGCATTTTTCAAACAATCTGTAAATCTCCGAGAAACGATTCGCAAAAATATCAAAGGACTTCCTCAAGAATTCCAGCAATCCTACACTCAAACCATTGCTAAAGATTATCGCCATTTAGCCGATCTCCTCCTGAAACAAGACCGAGTTCTCGAAGCCCAACAAGTTCTAGATTTACTCAAAGTTCAAGAACTAGAAGATTATCTCAGCAACGTGCGCGGCAATGACCAAACTGCTCAAGGAATTCCAAATACTCCCGCAGAACAGCAAATTCAGCAAGGCTACGAAGCTATTTTAAATCGAGCGATTCAACTCGGTAAAGAACTAGCTCAACTCGAAAGCATTGCACCTGCTAATAGAACTCCAGCCCAGCAACAACGCATTATAGAGTTAAGAAAAAATCAGCAGGAGATTACCCAACAGTTTGAAGCATTTCTCCAAAGTCCAGCTGTAACAGCATTGACAGCACAACTGAGGCAAGTCACGGGTGGAGAAAATCTCAATTTAGCCAATTTCAACAGTTTACGAGACAACCTGCAAAAGCTGCAACAAAACGCCGTGATTTTGTATCCTTTGGTTCTAGATGACCGTTTAGAACTGATTTTAGTTACTCCTTATTCTCCTCCGATTCGCCGCACGGTAGCGGTGAAAAGAGAAGAACTTAACCGTGCGATCGCTGAATTACGTCTTAACATATCAGATCCGAACGGCGATATTGCCGAGGCTGAGATTTCGGCTCAAAAGCTTTACGAATTGTTGATTAAACCGCTCGAAAACGACTTAGCGCAAGCAAATGCTAAAACTATTATCTACGCGCCTGATGGACAGTTGCGCTATATTCCGCTTGCCGCCTTACACGATGGCAAACAATGGTTAGTGCAGCGCTTCCGCATTAACAATATTACTGCTGCCAGTCTCACGGATTTTAATACAAAACCTCAAAATAATCTGCAAATTTTAGCGGCTGCTTTTACCGAAGGCAGTTATAACTTCAGAGTTGGCACGAGGGATTTCACAATGGCGGGACTGCCGTTTGCGCGTCGAGAAGTGGAAAATTTAGCCGCGGCAATTCCCGGTACAAAGAAACTATTGGACGACCAATTTAACCGCAATATTGTGTTGTTGATGAATGATTATTCGATCGTTCACCTCGCCACTCACGCCGCTTTTGTATCAGGTGCGCCAGAAGATTCTTTTATTATGTTTGGCAATGGCGATCGCGCGACGCTGCGAGACATCAAAAGCTGGTCGTTACCCAATGTGGATTTAATCGTCCTGAGTGCCTGCCAGACGGCTGTAGGCGGCAAAATGGGCAACGGAGAGGAAATTTTGGGGTTTGGCTACCAAATGCAGCGTACAGGCGCTAGGGCTGCGATCGCTAGCTTATGGTTTGTCGATGATGGCGGCACGCAAGTCTTGATGGATGCCTTTTATGCCGCCTTGAAGCAACCAAATATCACCAAAGCCGAAGCTTTACGCCAAGCGCAAATTGCTTTGATTGCAAGACAGCAGCCTACAAGCAGCGTAGCGCCACAAGTGAGTAACCGCCTGGGTCACCCCTTTTACTGGGCACCGTTTATTCTGATTGGCAATGGTCTTTAGTCCTAACTGACCCCTTAAAGTCATAAACTAAAGTTTGCAATTGTAATAGTCTAAACTTGACAGAGTGACCCGTGCGGAAAATCGTTATTGCTGGCAACTGGAAAATGTATAAAACCCAGGCTGAAGGCACTGAGTTTTTGCAAGGATTTATGCCCACCCTGGAAGAAACTCCCCCAGAGCGGGAAGTTATTCTGTGCGCTCCCTTTACAACGCTAGGCGTTCTCTCTAAAAATTTACATGGGAGTCGGGTACAATTGGGCGCTCAAAACGTCCACTGGGCGGATGCAGGCGCTTTCACCGGCGAAATCGCCCCGGCAATGCTGACGGAAATTGGGGTGCGTTACGCTATTATCGGTCACAGCGAACGGCGGCAATATTTCGGCGAAACTGACGAAACTGTGAATAAACGCCTCAAAGCTGCCCAAAAATACGACCTCACTCCTATTCTCTGTGTCGGTGAAAGCAAGCAACAGCGGGATGCTGGTGAAACTGAATCGCTGATTATTTCCCAATTGGAAAAAGGGTTAGTCGATGTTGACCAAAACAACCTTGTTATCGCTTACGAACCGATTTGGGCAATTGGTACTGGCGATACCTGCGAGTCAAAAGAAGCGAATCGCGTCATTGGTTTAATTCGCAGTCAGTTAAGCAATCCCGATGTGCCAATTCAGTATGGTGGTTCGGTCAAGCCAGATAATATTGATGAAATCATGGCACAACCCGAAATTGATGGGGCGCTTGTAGGCGGCGCGAGTCTAGAACCTGCTAGTTTTGCTCGCATAGTTAATTACAAGTAGGGGTAATTGGTAATAACGCAAGTTTGCTAATTGCTAATTGCTAATTGCAAGCTTGCTATTAGAGGATTTTTCTAGTAGGGGCGAAGCAAAAGCGC
>DNGJ01000538.1:9409-16650 GCA_003486305.1 Cyanobacteria bacterium UBA11371 | reverse complement strand
ATGTACGCCGTTACCTCAAACCCCGATGTGAGGCGTACCCTAGCTACTTTCCGCAGCGCTGAGTTTGGTTTTTTAGGCGTCGTTGTGTAAACTCTTGTACAAACACCACGGCGTTGCGGGCAACTCTTCAACGCTGGCGATTTTGTTTTCTTCTCTATTTTCTGACGTTCAGCACGAATCAATTGCTGGATTGTGGGCATGACCTCTATATCTACAGTTTTTAGCTGTTTTAATTTACCACAAACATTGAATATATCAATTTTGTTATATTTTTGTCAAGTGTCGGGGGTGGAAAGCCAAGCAAAAAACTGCGATCGCAAGCGATCGCGTGTTACTTCCATACTAGCGGCTGCATCTTAACCTTGCGGGGAAAAAGAATTCCCGCAGCCACAACTTTGCTTGGCATTGGGGTTATGAAAGCGAAAACCGCCACCCATCATATCTTCCGAGTAATCCAGAGTCAGGCCGTCTATATAGTTAAGCTGCTGTTGTGCCACGACCACAGAAAGGCCGTTACAATCGTAAACTCTATCTTCTGACCCTGGCGTCTCGTCAAATTCCAGGGTGTAGACCATCTCAGCGCAGCCGCCTGGTTGTACACCCAGGCGAAACAGTGCATTTGGCTTTTGGTGTTTAGACCTGAGACGTTTGATTTCACTGGCGGCTGCTGGACTGAGATTAATCATAAAACTTTACTTTTTGGTGCGGGCGTAGTCATCTTGAAAGCGCACAATATCATCTTCTCCCAGATATTCCCCATTTTGTACCTCAATTAAGACAAGGGGAATCACGCCGGGATTTTCCAGACGGTGGTTGGTGCATTGCGGTACGTAGGTAGACTGATTGCTGCCCAGCATGATTTCTTCTTCGCCGCAGGTTACTTTAGCCGTGCCCGAAACTACGATCCAGTGTTCGCTGCGGTGGTGGTGCATTTGCAGGCTGAGGCGGTGACCGGGTTTGACTTCAATCCGCTTAATTTTATATCCTCGGCCTTCCTCAAGAATTGTGAAAGAACCCCAAGGCCGCAGTTCTGTGGCGGCAACTGCGTTTGTAGCACCAGAAGTGGGTAGGGCAACTGCGGAGACGTGAGAGATTTCTTGAAGCTGAGCCATATATTTTCTCCTAATTACTGGGTGAGAGTCGGTTTTGTGAAGATTTATGAAATACAAGCGACGCTCGGTTGCGTTGAACCTGGATGCTTTTCAAACCCACAGCTAAACATAGCAAATACCATCTGGCGCTTGTCATCAGTAATGTTGCTAATTGAGCTGATTTACATTAAGTCTTTACAAGGGAGTTATGAGCTTTAAACTGGCTTTAACAACATCGGGAAGATGGGTAAGAAATTACTACTACTTCCTCATAGCCGGGGATTGAGGAAAATGCCGATGCCGTTGTGAATGCGGGCAGCAGTACCGGGAGGGCGATTGACGAGTTGACCGCCCAGGTAAAGGCTGGCTGAACTGCCGCCGTCTAAATTAAGAGCATCAACGGCTCCCATTTGTTGTAATATTTGAGCGATTTCAAGTAAGGTTGGCCCCGTACCACCTGTACGATTGCCGACGGTGACTATGAGTAAGGTGTTGCTGGCGGTGATAGCGATCGCACTCCGAACCGCAGATTCTGCAATAAACGAATCTCGGAATTGTTCGGCTTTGGCGTCGAGAACAATTCGACGATTTTGCAGCAAAACCGGCCCTGCTCCTAAAATTTGGGGATAGCGGACGAATTCGGCAGGGACGGGAACGCTTTCGTAGCGGACTGTCGTACCAACGGCAAGCTTATCGGCTAATTCTGGTTTGGCACGGATAACAAGCAGGTAGCCGTCAGGAGGAATGGGAAAGGGTGTTTGTCCCGCTAAACCTGCGGGCGATTGATTTATAACTTGGTTATTCGCGATTGCGACTACCGTTTCGTTATCGCTCAAGGGGGTGTAGGTAGCGCCCCACTCGCTTGTGTGGAGGGCAATTCCTGGGTGGATGTAGCCGCTGTTAACCGCAGTGACGGGTAAACGCTCTCCACCTGATGTGATGATGGCGCTATCGAGACTCAGGTGTCCGATTTTGACTTCGCCAAAGTCGTTCCAGGCGATCGCTCCCCGATTCAGAATCGGACTCGATAACCACCTACCATCCCGCCTAATTGCGCCCAAAGGCAACTGAGTATTGCGATTAAAAAAACCCGCGTTAATCGCAGCCGCAACTTGCCACTGCTGCGCTGTCTGAATTAAAGGGGCAATTCCTACTAACGTACTAGGATTGCTCCAGATAGGCTTGAGCGTCAATCCAGGCTGACGGGGGTTGATTTCCAGCCACACTACCGGGAAACGGGAAGCAACCTGTTTCCCAGCTGAAGCATCTTTAATTTCGATATACTGCTGCCGCCAGCGCAATCCCGTCGCCCAGACAATATCTCGCTCTACCATAGTCTCTGGTTGAAAATCTATGACTAGCCGGTAGGGATTGGATAAACTCCAAACGCGAGGACGCAAACCAGTGGGAATGTTGGTTCTAATTGTAGTTTGGTTAGAAGTGCTTTCTAGTTTAATTGGGCATGGAGTCTGGGAAATTGGGCATAGTTCGGCGGGAGGGGGAGGGGGCAGAGGTTGGTCTGGCTGCGTTTGTACTGTGTCTGCTATACCAGATTCTATGCTTGGTGTTCCATTTCCCGGCACGGTTCTCTGTAGAATTGCTGAGTCAGTTGCGGCATCGATGGTAACTTTTATTGCATTGCCTTCTTGACTCATTTGCCAAGGTGTGGGACGGTCTAGATCTACGACAATGGGTAGGCTAGATGAGGCGGGGGAGTTTTGACGCCAAAGTAACTGTTCCTGTCGAATGTCTAGTAGTTTGGCAGCAGGTAAGTTAATTCGCAGCGTTGTCCCATCGGCTTGCAACTGCCAACCCATCGCTGTCGCTAAATCGGTAATATCTAAATAGCGATACCGATCGGTTAACCAGGTTGCTAAAATCAGCGACTGGGTTTGGGGTTGGGAAAACCACTGCACCGGCTGTGCTGTTATATTCCAAGTACTCAGTAACTCAGCTCCCATTGTCCGCGTTAAGCCGGTATCGCTAATCCCAGTGCGGATACTTTTATCCCTGGCATTTAGTTGCCGCTGACTCCAAGCTACGGGTAAAATGCGCCCATTTACAGCGATTTGATTCCCCTGTGTTAAATTACGCTGGAAAGAAGTGTCGTTGGGAACCGATATTGGGAGTTGTTGGCTTAGTACAGTCATCGGTTTGGCTGGCACTAGCTGCTGTGGGATTGCTACAGAGGTAGAAAGGCTAGCAATGGCATTTTGACCCAACCAGAGCGACGTGGCGATGACAGGTACGATTGACAGGGTGAGATATAATTGAGGTTTACGACCTTGCATAGAGAAGATAAATACTTGGAAGGCCAGCCAGGTGCTGTGGGAGCGTTCTCGCCTGCGCCCGTCTCTGGTCAAATTTGTCCTCACATAATATCAAGAAGTAATGACTTGAGCGTGGTAATCCTTTCCTCCCCGCCCTCATAATAAAGGTGTAGTACCCCACACATAACCGATTTGCTTTAAACAAACCTTCGGGAAGTGCGATCGCCAGGAAATATTTGAAGCTTTTCTTGTTGCTCTGGTTTAACCCATTGTTAACCGATAGCTGCACTCTAGGGGATTGTGAGATGCGAGTTTTTTAGATAAAATCTTTATCCCGCCCCCCAATCAGGCAAAATGCGTATATTTAACTTTGGATTTCCAGGGTTTACTGACCCTATTGAGTTAGGGTCTATTTTTGGCAAAAGGTTTTTCAAGCTGCCGAGACTAGACGCATAGGTAATAAAAAAAACTGAGCGTTTCGCCTTCACAATAGAGTTGTATAAGTCTCTGACGGTCTCAGACAGTATATGTGTCAATTGGAGTAAGGGCTGGATTGGTCGAGGGAACTGGCTTTAAGTTCGGGACAAAATCAGAATTTTTACGCATCCAAACTTGTTGTGGTAAGCACAAGCCACTACAGGCAGAGCAAGGTTAGATCGATAAATCTACATCAGGATAAACGAGGAAACAGCTGAATGAGTCATTTGATGAATAACACGAGCGTGGATAATAACCAACAACAAGCAGGATATGCAGGCCAACGGTGGTTGGTAGAGGAACGGGATGCTTGCGGCGTCGGCTTTATTGCCACCCTTGAAGAAGCTCCCACCCATGAAATTGTGGCAAAGGCTTTATCTGCACTGACTTGTTTGGAACACAGGGGCGGGTGCAGTGCTGACCAAGATTCGGGTGATGGCTCTGGTTTAATGACTGCCATTCCTTTGGAATTACTGTACCAGTGGGCAGGGGAACAGGGGATTCAAATGCCTCCCTCGGAACAAGTTGGGGTGGGGATGGTGTTTCTGCCCCAGGATAACTCTGTTATAGAAAAGATTCGCCCACTTGTAGCAGATTTGTTACAAAAAGAAGGCTTAACGTTGTTGGGGTGGCGGAAAGTGCCGGTACGCGAACAGGTTTTGGGCGTGCAAGCACGGGAAAATCAACCGCAAATCGAACAGGTAATAGTTGCTTCAGAACATCTGCGCGGCGATGAACTCGAGCGACACTTGTATTTAGCCAGAAAGCGGATAGAGAAAGCAGTACTTGGAGCAGAGGCTTACATTAACGATACAGAAGCAGATCCTTCGGCGGCGGCAAATCACCCGTCACCCGTCCCCGATTTTTATATTTGCTCGTTCTCTTCGCGCACGATTGTCTATAAAGGCATGGTGCGGGCGGCTGTATTGGGAGAGTTTTACGCGGACTTAAAAAATCCAGCTTATAAGAGTCCGTTTGCGGTTTATCACCGGCGCTTTAGCACCAATACCATGCCCAAGTGGCCTTTAGCACAGCCGATGCGTTTATTGGGACACAACGGCGAAATCAATACGCTGCTGGGGAATATTAACTGGATGGTGGCGCGGGAACCGGATTTAGCGCATCCAATTTGGGAGGGACGCTTAAACGATCTCAAACCAATCGTAAATGTCGATAACAGCGATTCGGCTACTCTGGATAACGTGCTGGAATTGTTGGTGCGCTCCGGTCGCAGCCCGATGGAAGCGTTGACGATTATGGTGCCGGAAGCGTACCGAAATCAGCCGGAATTAGACTCTCATCCCGAAATTGTCGATTTTTACGAATATTACAGCGGCATTCAAGAACCTTGGGATGGTCCGGCTTTGTTGGTGTTTGGCGATGGCAAGAAGGTGGGTGCTACGCTTGACCGTAACGGTTTGCGTCCGGCTCGCTATTGCGTGACGCGCGATCGCTATATCATTGTCGCTAGCGAAGCTGGTGTGGTAGATATACCAGAAGCTGAGATTGTAGAAAAGGGTCGTTTAGGGCCGGGATGCGCGATCGCAGTTGACCTGGAAACCAAAGAAGTCCTGAAAAACTGGGAAATTAAGCAGCGGGTAGCGGCAAGGTTGCCTTATGGGGAATGGCTAAAACATCGCCAGAAGCTGGAAGTACAACCCCCCCTCGAAAATACTCAACTCGACGCGCAAACTTTACTGCGCCATCAAACTGCCTTTGGCTATACCGCCGAAGATGTGGAAATGGTGATCGAAGAAATGGCAGCCTCGGGGAAAGAACCAACTTACTGCATGGGAGATGATATTCCTTTGGCGGTGTTGTCTTCCCGTCCCCACTTGCTTTATGACTACTTTAAGCAGCGTTTCGCCCAAGTAACTAACCCGGCAATTGACCCTTTGCGCGAAAAGTTGGTGATGTCTTTAAGCACTTACTTGGGCGAGAAGGGAAACCTGTTAGAAGCAAAGCCTGAATATGCCCGCGTCTTGCAGTTAGATTCGCCGGTTGTTTCGGATACAGATTTAGAGCAAATTCGGACTTTAGAATCTAGAACGGCTACGATTTCTACGCTGTTTGAAATTGCCGCTGGACCAGATGGTTTAGCAGAAGCGGTTCGGAATCTTTGTGCCCAGGCGACCGAATTGGTACAAAACGGAACGAAGATATTAGTATTAAGCGATCGCATCGGCTCCCCAGACGTTAATACAACCTATATCCCGCCATTGTTGGCAGTCGGTGCGGTTCACCACCACTTAATCCGCCAAAACGTGCGGATGAAAGTTTCTTTGGTGGTCGATACGGCGCAGTGCTGGAGTACGCACCACTTTGCTTGTTTAATTGGCTATGGAGCAAGTGCGGTATGTCCTTATTTGGCACTAGAAAGCGTGCGCCATTGGTGGTCAAATTCCAAGACGCAAAGTCTGATGGAACGCGGCAAAATTGCCAAGATTACTGTTAGCCAAGCTCAGAAAAATTTCCGCAAAGCTGTAGAAGATGGCTTGCTGAAAATTCTGTCCAAAATGGGCATTTCCTTGCTGTCTTCTTACCAAGCAGCGCAAATTTTTGAAGCGATTGGTATCGGGCCAGATTTGCTGAATTTGGGCTTTAAAGGCACGGCTTCTCGCGTCGGCGGCTTAAGCGTGGGCGAATTAGCCTCGGAAGTGCTGTCGTTCCATCAAAAAGCCTTCCCCGAATTGACGCTGAAAAAGCTAGAAAACTTCGGGTTTGTAGCTTACCGTCCGGGTGGCGAGTATCACATGAATAGCCCGGAAATGTCGAAGGCGTTGCATAAGGCTGTCGGGGCGGCGAAATCCCAGGTTGCAGAATCAGAAAAATCTGCAATTTCAGGTTACGACCACTACGAAGTTTATCAGAAATACTTGCAAGGTCGTCCGGTGACGGCGTTACGGGATTTGCTGGAATTTAAGAGCGATCGCTCTCCCATCCCCCTCGAAGAAGTAGAATCGGCAGAAGCAATTATGAAGCGCTTCTGCACCGGCGGTATGTCTTTAGGGGCTTTATCTCCAGAAGCCCACGAAAATCTTGCTATTGCTATGAACCGCATCGGAGGTAAGTCTAATTCTGGGGAAGGCGGAGAAGATCCCCTGCGCTTCAAGATCCTCGATGATGTGGATGAAAATGGTCATTCTCCAACCTTCCCGCACCTCAAAGGTTTGCGAAACGGCGATACGGCATCTTCTGCGATTAAACAAGTCGCTTCCGGTCGATTTGGGGTAACTCCAGAATACCTAATGAGCGCCCAGCAACTGGAAATTAAAATCGCTCAAGGTGCGAAACCCGGTGAAGGCGGTCAATTACCTGGAACGAAGGTAAGTCCTTACATCGCCATGCTGCGGCGTTCTAAACCGGGCGTGACTCTGATTTCGCCGCCGCCGCACCACGATAT
>DNGJ01000538.1:0-9205 GCA_003486305.1 Cyanobacteria bacterium UBA11371 | reverse complement strand
CACCACGATATCTACTCGATTGAAGACTTGGCGCAGTTGATTTTTGACTTGCACCAAATTAACCCGAAAGCCGGGGTTTCCGTGAAGCTGGTAGCGGAAGTTGGTATCGGCACAATTGCCGCAGGCGTCGCCAAGGCGAATGCAGATATTATCCAAGTTTCCGGTCACGACGGCGGCACGGGTGCTTCGCCGCTTAGTTCGATTAAGCACGCGGGTTCTCCGTGGGAACTCGGATTGACAGAAGTGCATCGCGTGTTAATGGAGAATGGATTGCGCGATCGCGTCATCCTCCGCGTTGATGGCGGTATCAAAACTGGTCACGATGTACTGATGGGCGCTGTCATGGGCGCAGAAGAATTCGGCTTTGGCTCGATTGCCATGATTGCCGAAGGCTGCATTATGGCACGCATCTGTCACACGAATAACTGTCCCGTCGGCGTGGCAACTCAGCAAGAACAGTTGCGGAAGCGCTTTACTGGTATACCGGAACACGTGGTGAATTTCTTCTATTTCATCGCCGAAGAAGTCCGGTGCGTCCTAGCAAAGTTGGGTTATCGTTCGATTAACGAAGTTGTTGGTCGCGCCGACTTGTTGACAAGGCGGGACGTGCAGCTAACCAAGACAGGCGCTTTGAACCTTGATTGTCTCCTTTCGCTGCCCGATACAAGGGAAAATCGAGATTGGTTGAATCACGAAAGCGTTCATAGTAATGGCCCCGTGTTGGATGACGAATTGCTTGCCGATCCGAACTTGCAAGCAGCGATTAAAGGGAACGGATTATACAGCAAAACGCTGCGAATTGTCAATACAGATCGGACAGTAGGGGCGCGTCTGGCGGGAGAAATTGCTTCCCAATACGGCAATAACGGCTTCGCAGGTCAAATTACCCTCAACTTTATCGGCAGTGCGGGACAAAGCTTTGGCGCATTTAACTTGCCGGGGATGACTTTAATCCTGGAAGGGGAAGCAAACGATTATGTGGGTAAGGGGATGCACGGGGGCGAGATTATTATTAAGCCACCCGCAGACGCTACCTATAATTCTTGGGAGAATGCGATCGCGGGCAATACCTGCCTCTACGGTGCCACCGGCGGTACCTTGTTCGCTGCTGGAATTGCCGGAGAACGTTTCGCCGTGCGGAACTCCCAAGCTGCTGCTGTAATTGAAGGTGCGGGCGATCACTGTTGCGAATACATGACCGGCGGCGTTATCGTCGTCTTGGGTAAAGTAGGCCGTAACGTGGGAGCCGGTATGACCGGAGGTTTGGCTTACTTCCTAGATGAAGATGGCAGCTTCCCCTCAAAAGTGAACCGGGAAATCGTCAAAATTCAGCGGGTAGCTACTCAAGTTGGAGAGCAACAATTAAAAGACTTAATTGAGGCTTTCTTAGAACGTACTGGCAGCCAAAAAGCCAAAGATATTTTGGCTAATTGGTCGGCATATTTGCCAAAATTCTGGCAAGTTGTGCCGCCTTCGGAAGCAAATTCACCAGAGGCGAATCCGGAAACGGCGGCACAAAAAGTTCTCAGTACTGTTCAGTAGACGAATGGGGACTAGGTAGTGGGGATGGGGAATCAGGTAAATCCTGTATCCCATTCCCTGGTGAGGCTTCTGGGCCAGGGGAGATAGATGAAGGATTGGAATCTTTCTCCTCGCTCTTAACGCCTTGTTCCTCGCTATTAAGGGGTGGGGAGTTGGAATCTTTCTCCTCTCCCTTGACATCTTGCTCCTCACTGTTTAGGGATGGGGATTTAGAATCTTTCTTGCTTTTAGAAGCGGCTTCTTTTTCCTTCAATTCCATGTCGAGTAACTCGGGTATAGTCACAAACTTGTATCCGAGTTGTTTGAATCTAGAAATGATTTCTGGTAAAGCTTTTACAGTTGCGGAACGATTACCACCTCCGTCGTGCATCAGTACTATTTCGGTGGGTTTAATCCTACGCATTACGTTATTTACCAACCGCTTTGCACTATAGGGACGATAGTCTATCGAGTCGTTAGACCACATGATTACGGCATAATTTTTCTTTTTGGCGTAATCAGCTACTCCGTTGGTTAAAATGCCGCCAGGAGGCCGGAAGTAGAGCGATTTTACTCCTGTTGTCTTGTAAATTAAGTCTGCCGTGTCATCAATTTCCCGTGCAGCAGCAGCTTTACTCATCCAACGGTAAGAATGGCTCCAAGTGTGATTGGCTATGACGTGTCCTTCAGCCGCGACTTCCTTTGCTATCTCCGGATACTCCTTCAGCATCCTTCCAATCCAAAAGAAAGTTGCTTTGATATCGTTTTTCTTGAGAATTTTCAGTATCTGCAAGGTATTCTTAGGCGCAGGCCCGTCATCAAACGTTAGGGCAACGACTTTGTCTTTAGTTGAAAGCTTGACATTTTTGACGAGTTGGCCTTCATACTCGGCTGGGGGGAAAAATTTTTTAACGGGTTGCTCCTGTGTTGGAACTTCTGATGTAGAATCGGCGATTGGGGTTTGAGGATTAGAAGCACCCTTTTGCTCGGTTTTTGTGTCCGGCGATACCTGGGACGTAGTATTCTGTACTTGTAAGGTTTGAGCCGCTGGTTGGTGTGTTATCCCACTCAGAGCGATCGCCAAACATAAACCCGAAATCATCAGCGAGAGAAATATCATCACCCGCCCAACCAAACGCTTACGCTTTGCCAACTTAACTTTCCTCACACTCATATAGCCTTTGATCGTAGTGGCACAACCAGCATATTATGACTGGGATAAAGTTAAGTTTGGTAGTGGGAAATTAATTGGAGCGATTCTCCAGTTGTCCTGCTACCAGGATGCGCCAACCGAAACTAAAGCGATCGCACTCACGTCGGGAGGTGCAAGGAATCGCGCGTCCCCTGACCGTTGATCTGCCTTGGCTATTGGTGAAGGATTGAGTATTTATAACTTTTTTTAGTTAAGAGAAATATTGGGGAAGAATTTACCTACCATCAACTTAGAGGAAGATCGCCTTGAGTTTGCCACATCTGGTGATTCTTCTACCCGATTTTCAGGTGTAACGTTGTAGCAGATCGCAGTTTGTGGTATTCCTGGCATCAGCTCCACTGCCTGCTGGATAATGCCCTCAATGTGTTGGGTTAGTTTCTCTGCCACATCTCGGTTTGGGGCTACAATAAAAAACGTTCTAACCTTGTTGCGATTGGGGGCAATGCCAAAGGCACACCCTCGTAAAAGTACCCGAACCGAACTATTGCAAGCACTGTAAAAACGATTGAATAATTCTCCGTAAAAAGATTCAATCAAATAGCGATCGTCAAAACTCGATGGAGATAACATATTTTGCTGCTATTATGACGTTTTTTAGCGTCAAAATTTCTTGTACTTATAAGATGGAGCATTGACTATAATTTTTAAGCGATCGCAGTCTTTAATCAAAGTGATATTATCGCCTTTTTTAGGTGTTTAAAAACAGCGATAACCTGTGACTAAAGTAGCAAGTTTTAAGTGATATGAGTCACTTATGTTACAGGTAATGAGCGATCGCAACCAATGGGTGTACGGGTGAAGCATTCCGGCTCAAATATGGGGGTAAAATCCTTGGGTCTTTTTGCCGGAATGCTTCGCGGCTACCTTTAGGAATCTAGTCCCTTCTCGCAGTAGAGACTGATGATTCGATTGGTAACCTCGGCGATGCTAAGGTTATCTGTTTGAATCTCAAAGGCGTCCGCTGCTTTTTGTAAAGGTGCAACTTCCCGGTGGGTATCCTTCCAGTCGCGTTCTGAAAGCGCTTGTTGTAGCTCTTCCAAACTTAGCTGTTTTTGGCCTTGCACTTTTAGATCTTGCTGACGGCGTTTGGCACGTTCGCCAACTGAAGCCGTCAAAAAGATTTTAAGTTCAGCATCCGGGAAAACATTACTGCCAATATCCCGGCCTTCCATAACAATGCCACCTTTTTCCCCCCAGCGCTGCTGTTTTTTAACCATCTGTTGGCGGACGCTGCGATAAGCTGCGATCGCCGACACTTGGGAAGTTACTTCCAGACTGCGAATCGCCTGAGTCACTTCAAAGCCGTTAATCCAAACGCGAATAGGTGCGTTTGGTTCATCGCTTTGAGCCAATTGAATATCGCACTGACTGGTAATTTCTGCGATCGCTGGTTCATCTTCAATCGAAATACCCAATTTTAGCACCAGCCAGGTTACAGACCGATACATTGCACCCGTATCGAGATACAGCAGCCCTAATTGTTTTGCTACTGCTTTTGCTACGGTAGATTTTCCGGCTCCAGCGGGGCCGTCAATCGCCACAATCGGTTTGCGATTCTTCAACAGAATATTATCAATCAGGCGAGTAGCACCCAACCTTGCTGCGATCGCCAACAGTCCGACTTCCTCAACTTTGTCTAAAGGCATTAGAGTATTAGGATGTACTAGCTCAACGTACTCTGGTTTAACAGCAGGTTCGCTTGCCAACTCGGCCTCGACTGCCATTTTGAGCGAGGCACTGACTTGTTCCCCAGCTTTAAACGCTTTCGCAGCTTGCTGCAAGCTGCGATATAAAACCGCCGCCTGCTGTTTTTGCTCTGGAGTCAAATACTGATTTCGGGAACTGAAAGCGAGTCCGGATGCTTCCCGCACCGTGGGACAGGCTACCATTTCCACTGGAATATTCAGATCCGCCACCAAACGCCGAACGATCGCCAGCTGCTGGGCGTCCTTCTGACCGAAGTACGCCCTATTAGGTTGTACCAGATTCAAGAGCTTCGTAACAATTGTGGCAACGCCCTGAAAATGCCCCGGTCGAAATCGACCGCACAAAACAGAGGTCATTGATTCGGGGGGAACAACTGCTGTAGGTGGTGCGTCACGGGTCATAGATGATGGGTTAGATCCATTGCCATAACTCACAATAACTTCTTCAGCAGCAGGCGCAAAAATGGCATCGACTCCAGCTTGTTGGCAAAGTAGCCGATCCTGGTCTAACTTGCGGGGATATTGCTGGAAATCCTCATTGGGTCCAAATTGCAACGGATTGACAAAGATACTGACAATAACAACGTTATTCTCTTGCCTAGCTCTTTCAATCAGGCTTAAATGGCCTATATGCAAGGCTCCCATTGTAGGAACCAAGCCGATTGCCACATCCTGAGTTGATTGTCCAAACCGGCATCGATGCAAGTAGCAGCGCAATCCGGCAACCGTCGTAAACAGACGCACGGCTATACTCCAGGGTTCGACCAACTCGACCCATATTGACATCCTCCCCCACTAACCGCAAGCGGTATAGTGGGGATTTCCAGCCTCACACGGCGTAGTTTAATTGGTTGATAGGGAACCTAAGACGGATCTTCGATGGTTATGGTTTGCGAGGGGCCAAGTACTTCTAAGCTGACTGGAGCTACTCCGCTTCCCATCATGCCAAGGATTCTGGCAGCGGCTGCTGAGAGGTCGATAATCCGACCGCGAACGAATGGCCCTCGGTCGTTGATCCGTACAATCACGGAAGCGCCGGTATTGAGGTTAGTAACACGTACCCGCGTGCCAAAGGGCAAGCTGCGATGGGCGGCAGTCAAAGCATTCTGGTTGTATCGTTCGCCGCTGGCGCTGCGATTGCCGTGAAAACCCGGTCCGTACCAGGAAGCCCAACCCCTAAAGCGGGATAGCACCGTGACTAGGGAAACTTGCTGGGGCGGACGAGAAGGTGCAGGGACACCAGCTATTTCCCTGACGGGTGGAGCGCCACCCAGAAGTCGCCGCAGTCGATTGGTGGCTTGGAGTGCATCTTGGGCTAGGTTACGGGTGGTATCTGGTAGCCTGGTTTGCGAATCGATTTCGACTATATCCCGTCCATCGGCTTGGATGATGTAGCGATCGCGCATGGCTCTGCTATTGCCAGCTGTTGGTTTGGCAGGGGTAGAATTTTGCGCGCCATTCCATCTCACTGTAATCGCGTTGGCATTGACGTTATCTCGACTCAATTGGTTGATCCGAGCTGCCACCGCCATTGCTCGCCAAACTGGGTCGCCTGGGGATTGGCTTGCACCGCTTGCCGTCTGCCCTTGAGGATGGTTACTGCTGCCCTGTTCTACTTGCCCGACTTTAATCTCCGGGCGAGCTTCATGTCCCCCTGTGGTGACGGTAGCAGGCTCAACAAAGGTCAAAACTGGGATATTTCTCACATAAAGGGTTGCCGCCTTTCGCCCCCCGATCTCGTGGGTTTCAATTTTGGCGATCGTTTCAGCAGTGGTAGGGGTGGCAGCTGTTGACTGATACTCCCCTACTTTGACGGCTTCAACTGGTTGGATTTCGGTTTGCGGTAAGGTTGTTTGTCCTGTTTGGTTTGGCGTTGAGGGACTTGGTACAACACTACCACCGGGCAAGGACTTCTGTCCTGTTTGGCTTGGTAATGAGGGTCTCGCATCTCTACTACCAACTGCCGAGTAGCTTGTCTCGGGTTCTTCTGCAACTGCATTGGTCTGCTGTGCCTGACAGGATGATGTCGTGCTGAGTGCAGTTGTTAGCAACACGGCAGTGAGGCCATTCCAAAGTCTTTGATTCATAAGTCAGTCGTAAATCGACGTTGATACCTGAGCGAGGGAAGCTTTATTGGCAGTCTACTTGACCCGCTAACTCATACTCGTTCCGCGTTTGTTTCGGATTTTTAAACTGCAACAGCCTACCACAAACTTTTTACTTTGGGGATCGGTGTTACCCGCCAGCGACTCGTAACTTTATCAAAACTTTAAAATTAAATTTTGGATCAAAATCCTGATTTGAGCCAGGTTTTCCCGTTTTTGGGACCCATAAATTAGGTTGGCAAATTTTAAGAAATCTTTATATTCACTGGTTGCGATTTATGGGTACGCCGGAACAAGCTAAAGTCTCTGCTGATGTTGCTTTGGGTGCTTTTCTGGCTCAAAAACCCAATCCCTAGTAAAATACACCGTGATGGCGATCGCATTCCTTTGGTTGTTTGGCTCATGGATTATCGAGAAGCAGGGGTTGATGTAGAGGCAGGCCGTGCCTTTGTGGATAAAATCCGCTCCCTAGTGCATCGCACCTATCGACCAGAAGTTATTGGTGGTTTGGGTGGTTTCAGCGGTTGCTTCGATTTGCCAAGTGGCTACACCGAACCAGTTTTAGTTTCAGGTACGGATGGTGTAGGTACAAAACTAAAACTCGCTTGTGAACTCAACCGTCACGATACGGTTGGGATTGACTTGGTCGCTATGTGTGTCAACGATGTTCTCACCTCTGGGGCAGAACCGCTATTTTTTCTGGATTATTTAGCCACCGGGAAGCTAAATCAAGACCAGCTAACTCAAGTGATTGCCGGTATTTCCTCTGGGTGCGAGCTTTCTGGCTGCGCCTTGCTAGGAGGAGAAACCGCAGAAATGCCCGGATTTTATCCGCCGGGAGTCTACGACCTGGCAGGATTTTGCGTCGGAATTGTGGAAAAAAGCCAGATGTTGGATGGTTCGCAAGTCCAAGTAGGGGATATTGCGATTGGTTTGGCTTCTTCAGGCGTTCACAGCAATGGCTTCAGTTTGGTGCGGAAAATTGTCGAAAGCGGCAATTTTAATTGGAACGATGCTCCCGAACAACTTGCAGGTAAAAATTTAGGCGAAGTTTTGCTCGCACCTACGGAAATTTACGTAAAACCCGTTCTGGCTGCTCGTTCTGCCGGTATCGAGATTCACGGTATGGCTCACATTACGGGTGGAGGCTTGCCAGAAAACCTGCCCCGCTGTCTGGGTGCAGGCCAATCTGTACGAATTGATACGAATACCTGGCGCGTTCCACCAATTTTTCAGTGGATAGCTGCTGCTGGTAATGTTTCTCCAAAAGCCATGTTTGAGACTTTCAATATGGGTATTGGCTTCGTGCTGTTAGTGCCGCCAAACCAAGCCGAGCAAGCTATCTCGTGGTTTAAATCCCAGAACATTGCTGCCTACGCTATAGGTGAAGCTTGCACTGGGTCTGGTGGTCTGCTGGGAATCCCTCAATAGCGAATACAAGCATTGCTAACAAACAAGCTGTTCCGCAAGACTCGATCGAGCTTGCGATCCAGGCTGCTGTGTCCCTTTCAACTTGGTTTTTTATCTTCGTAAGAGCTTTGAGAGCCTGAAAGTCTCGATATTTGACAAAGGCGGCACCCAGATTTGAACTGGGGAATGGAGGTTTTGCAGACCTCTGCCTTACCACTTGGCTATGCCGCCACAGCCAGAGGCTCTCTGACCTACCCGGCTTCCAACAATATATCACCTTTCGGTAGCTATTCCATAGCCATTTCCTAGAAAACTCCTGAAACCCTTGGTAGTAGGTGATGGAAGTCCGAGAGCTGAAACCCTTGTTCTGCCGTCACTTCCAGCCAGTTTTGAGCCTTTGGAGTAATCCAGAGGCTTTTTCTATTGGTAGTAGCCCCGAACCAACGGAATAGCAAGGGTTTCAGCCTTATATAAGTTCAACTTAAACTACCTAGTAAGTCAGAGCTATTCTGTGGAAGTTGCAGCATTTACAAGCTATGTATTATAAATGACTATTTATGCTACTTTCTGGTCAACTCCCATAGATAAGTCCACTAGGATGTACTCGGCAGATCTGACGTTTTTACCAGCTTAATGTTAAGAAGTGTAACAATATTGCCATCAAAGCAGCTTACTGTCTTGACAGCTAGATTGGGAATAGATAATCTGATATGCATACCCGGGTAGAACACTAATGAGTCATATGCAAGATAAACAAAAAGTTACGTTGTATCTTTCACCAGAGCTGCATCGTCAACTCAAAATCCGAGCAGCAATTGACTCAGAGCCGATGTCAGCGATCGCTCAAAAAGCGCTCGTATTCTACCTAGCTCATCCAGAAGTGGTAGAAGAGGTAGAGGAAGCAACCAACGGTCAAACTCATCGGGTTTATCACTGTCCGGAATGTACGGGTGCGGTGGTAATGAGGGAAGGAGAACTGGTATCGCTCACAAAGCAACCAGGTGTGCTGCCGGAGGAATCGCTTCCAGTTGACAAAGTGCCTGTAAGCTCTGGAACCCCGCAAGAAGGCGATGAAGAATTAATTCCTTGTTCCTTGGTCAGGTAAAAAATATCCTGCTTAAGGTTAGTGCGAGTAACGGTAGGACGTTATAGCATTGGAATTTAAGCGCAGTGTGTAAATGTCTGCAACGTTTCTAGTCGGTTGATAGTAGGTCGATGGCCATGCAGGAAGAACTCAACGTTCTAGTTCA
>DNGJ01000361.1 GCA_003486305.1 Cyanobacteria bacterium UBA11371 | reverse complement strand
AAGTGGAGCTTATTCTTTGTGAGGTATAGCCTTAAGGCTTCGACAGCGGTCTGCGGGCAGCATTAATTCTGCCCGCACACCGCTGTCGAAGGTGTACCTCATTCGAGTGCAATCCGCTATATCTCATCACCTACCTCGCTCGCTAAAAAAATATTTTTATCGTCAATTACTAAACATCTAAACATGGAAATTATCACTGCTGCCAACGTTAGCTTAACCAACTGCGATCGAGAACAAATTCACATCCCAGGTTCGATTCAGCCTCATGGGGTGTTGTTTGTCTTGAAAGAGCCTCAGCTTGATATTGTACAAGTGAGTCAAAATACGGAAGACTTGATTGGGATTTCTCCTCGCGATTTAGTCAGTCAACCTTTAGTCAACCTCTTAGGACAACAGCAAACCGACTCGATCGCTCGCTGTCTAGCCAAAGACTTTGAAGCGGTTAATCCTCTAAAAATTACGCTGATTCGCGATAACAATCAACACAGGTTTAATGCTATTATTCACCGTTCGCTTGATGGCTTTATTATTCTCGAACTGGAACCGTTAACCTCTAGCCAAGAGGCTAACTTTTTTGAATTTTATCAAATGACCAAAGGCACGTTGACCAAGATGCAAAATGCCTTTAACTTACAGGAACTTTGTCAAATAATTGTCGAACAAATTCAAGCCTTGACGGGGTTTGACCGGGTGATGGTTTATCGTTTTGATGCCGATGAATCGGGTCATGTGATTGCGGAAACGAAGCGAGACGATTTAAGTGCATTTTTGGGCTTACATTACCCGCAAACCGATATCCCCAAACCAGCACGACGACTCTACAAGCTCAATTTGCTGCGCTTAATTCCAGATATCGACTATCAACCAGTTGAATTACCCCCAAATCCAGAAACCCATCAACCTTTTGATTTGAGTTATTCCGTCTTGAGGAGTGTTTCTCCCATCCATATTGAGTATCTCAAAAATATGAAAGTTCAGGCATCGATGTCGATTTCTTTAATTCAAAATCAAAGCTTATGGGGGTTAATTGCTTGCCATCATTATTCCCCGAAATATGTTCCCTATGAAATCCGCACAATCTGTGAATTTTTGGCACAAGTGATGTCATTGGAAATTGCCTCTAAAGAAGAGAACCAAGACCTGGATTATAAGCAAAGCCTTAAAATGATTCAACCTAAACTAATTGAGAGTCTCTGTAAAACTGATGACTGGGTGGAAGGGTTAGCGGCAGACCCAAAAAGCTTGCTAAATTTAGTCGGATCTCAAGGAGTTATTTTATGTGCTGAAGGGGAACTAACCCAAATTGGCAAAACTCCCCAAAATTCCGATATTTCTCTTTTGATTCAATGGGTTAAAACTAAAATCAATCAAGACAATGTTTTTTATACGAATTGTTTAATTAAAGATTATCCTGCGGCTGCTGAATTTACAGATGTAGCGAGTGGTTTACTGGCACTACAGATTAGTAAAATCCGAGAGAATTATATTCTCTGGTTTCGCCCTGAAGTTTTGCAAACAGTCAATTGGGCAGGAAACCCAAACAAGGATGTGAAAGTTGAAGTTGATGGCAGTTTGACGTTATCGCCTCGTCAATCTTTTAATTTATGGAAAGAAACCGTTAGATATATCTCATTGCCTTGGAAAGCGTGTGAAATTCAAGAAGCAATTGAACTGAAAAATACGATTGTTGGCATTGTTTTGCGTAAAGTGGATGAACTTGCCCAACTCAATCTGGAATTACAGCGCAGTAATACCGAGTTAGATGCCTTTGCTTATATTGCTTCCCATGACTTAAAAGAACCCTTAAGAGGCATTCATAACTACTCCAATTTCTTGTTAGAAGATTATGCCGAAATCCTTGATGATGAAGGGGTTGATAAGCTGCAAACTTTAGTCAGCTTAACTGGGCGGATGGAACAATTAATTAGCGTTCTCTTGGATTATTCCCGTCTGGGACGAGCTGAATTGAATTTGCGAACAACTGATGTGGGAAAATTAATCAAAGATATTGAGAAGCTTTTAAGCATTAACCAAGCTGATGAAAGCATAGAAATTCGCATTCCTCGCTTATTTCCATTAGTTGAATGCGACCCAGTTTTAGTTGAGCAAGTGTTGTTCAATTTAATTAAAAATGCGATCAAATACAACGATAATTCCCAAAAGTGGGTAGAAATTGGCTGGTTAGACTCGCAAGTTAATGAAGCACAAAACAACCTTGTCTTTTACGTTAAAGATAACGGTATTGGCATTCGAGAAAAACACCTCGATGTTATTTTTCGGATTTTTAAGCGTTTGCATGGCCCCAGTAAATATGGTGGTGGCACAGGGGCTGGTTTAACGATTGTCAAAAAGATTATTGAACGTCATGGAGGAAAGATTTGGGTAGAATCAATCTATGGCAAAGGAACGACGTTTTATTTTACGTTAAATTAGTATATTAACGCAAGTTGCTAGTTATAAACATTGGGTGTTGCTAATTGCTAATTGCTAATTGTGAGAGAGCTTCGGGGAGCATTTTTCCTAATTTAGCCATTAGCCTCGTTCCCACGGCTCTGCCTGGGAACGCCATTAGCCGCAAGGAGAGAGATAAGTAGCAAATTGAGTTGTTATATACTGAAAAGGCAGGCTCTCCCGTACTTAAGGTGATAAATTTATCCGATCGTTACGTAGGTTGGGTTGAGCCAAGCGTTATAGCGGATTGCAGCCCTTGTGAGGTACACCGAAGGTTTGTATAGCGGCACCCTTAAGGGTGCCGCTATACAAACGAAGCCTTAAGGCTGTACCTTACACGAAGAAAAGCAATCTGCTGTACCCAACTCTGTTTGGGCTAGCAAGTTGAGTTTCCCGTCGCGAGTCCAACCTACAACTGATGCCAGATTACCCCAATCCATTTTTAAATAAAACTTATCTACCCTTACTGGTAGTTGAAGATAGTGATGTTGATTTTGAAGTCTTAATGCGATCGCTCAAAAAGTTATCGTTTCAGCCCCAAATTTATCGGGTTGAAGATGGTGATGAAGCTTTAGACTTTCTCTTTCATCAGGGACAGTATACCGATAACAAAAAAACCCCGCGTCCAGCTTTAATTTTACTCGATCTAAACTTACCAGGAACCGATGGGCGGGAAGTGATTGTTCAATTGAAACAAAATCGTTCTCTCAAAATGATTCCGATTATCGTGTTTACCACCTCCTCAAATCCCCAGGATGTGGAATTTTGTTATCAGTATGGAGCTAATAGCTATATGCTAAAACCGCTCGAAACTCAAGCGTTCAACGACTCGGTTAATATATTGCTCGCTTATTGGTTAGAAACTGCGATCTTGCCAAGCTCAATTATTTAAAATCCGATGAAATCGACAACGTTTACAATTTTGATCGTTGATGATTGTGCAGAAGATCGGCAGGTCTATCGCCGCTACCTGCTTAAAGATGCGAGGTATACCTACACAATTATTGAGTCTGAAACTGCCGAAGCAGCTTTTGATCTCTGTCGGCAGGTGCAGCCTGAGCTAATTATATTGGATTACTCTTTGCCAGATCTCGATGGCTTGGAGTTTATCCAAATTTTGAGGCAGTTAAAAGGGGTGGGAAACCCGCAAATACTATTGCTGACAGGGCTAGGAAATGAACAAATAGCTCTAGAAGCAATGAAGTCTAAAGTTTACAACTATTTGGTGAAAGGCGAACTCAACGCCGAGCAGTTTCGTGCAACCGTGCGCGAAGCATTAGAGGCAGAAAACCAGTCTAATTCCTCGCTCCCAACTCGCATAATTGCCATTGTTGATGATTGCAGCAACGATCGAGAAACCTATAAACGCTACTTACAAGCAGATACCAAGTACCTCTACGAGTTTCACTGCTTTGATCTGGGAGAAGACTTGCTTAATTGGGTTGAAAACAACCATACTGATGCAATTATAATTGACTATAATTTACCGGATATAAATGGTTTAGAGGTTTTTAAACAAATCCAAAGTTGGCATCAAACCAGTAAAATTCCAGTTATAATGCTGACGGGATATGGAAATGAATCCCTGGTTGTGCAAGCCATGAAGGCTGGAATTAAAGACTATTTAGTCAAGGCAAAACTAACATCGGAAAAGCTCCGTTATGCGGTTAATACTGTTTTGGAACAAGCGGATCTGCAAAGTCAAATCCGCAATAGCCAAGAGCGAGAGCGGTTGTTGGGAACTATTACCTTGCGGATTCGCCAATCTCTCAATTTGCCAACTATACTCGACACCACCGTCGAGGAAGTGCGAGAATTTTTGAAGTGCGATCGCGTCCTCATATTTCAGCTTCACCCCGATATGGGCGGTGAAGTAGTAGCCGCATCCGCAGCACCACAATGGACATCTTTATTGGGGTGGAAAATGGATGAACCGTGCTTTTACGAATCAAGCAAAATCCAACTTCTCCAAGGTCAAGCACGAGTCATTGATAATATCTACGAAGTCAGCCTCAGCGATTGTAACCTGCAATTTCACGAACAGCTGCAAATCCAAGCCAATCTGATCGTGCCAATTTTACTCACACCAGAATCTACCCCAGATCTCGAACTATGGGGTTTACTGATTGCCCATCAATGTGCCACTCCTCGTGATTGGAAAGATAAAGAAGTGGAATTTATGGGGGATTTGGCGATTCAATTGGCAGTTGGCATTCAGCAAGCACTTTTAGTTGAGCATATTCAACAAGAAAATCGCCAGCGTCGAAGAACAGAAGCCGCTCTTTCTGTCTACCAAAAAATTGTCTCCTCTTCTAAAGAAGCAATGGCATTTGTCGATCGCGACTATATCTATCGCGCTGTTAATCCCTTTTACGAGCAGAAATTTGGCTTACCGAGCGACCAGATTGTCGGATCTAGGGTGGCAGAAATTGTAGGAGAGAACGTTTTTACAACTATTATCAAACCTTACTTAGATCGGGCTTTAGCAGGCGAAGAAATTCATTACGAACGGTGGTTTAACTTTGAGCAGGTGGGTGAAGAATTTCTCGAAGTTTCTTATTATCCCCACTACGAGTCATCGGGGCAAATATCAGGGGTAGTAGTCAGTACCCGCAATATTACAGAGCGCAAACTAGCAGAAAATGCCCTAGAACGCCAGCTAGAACACAGCCGTTTACTCCAACAAATTACAGAACAAATCCGAGAAAGTCTAGATACTCAAGAGATTTTTCAAACGGCTGCCTTGAGAATTGGGCAAGCGTTTGGGGTTAATCGCTGTACGATCCACAGTTATATTGCCACACCCCAGCCGAGAATTCCGATTGTAGCAGAGTATATAGCCGGAGAATTTGTATCATTATTAGGAACAGATATTCCGCTTGAGGGGAATTCCCACGCGCAGCAAGTGCTAGCTAAAAAAGAAGCGGTTGTGTCCGATAATGTTTATGAAGACCCAATATTGCAAACTGTTCAACACTTATGCCAGGAATTAGAGATCAAATCAATGCTGGCTGTGAGTACTTCCTGGCAAGGACAATTCAACGGGATTATTGGCTTGCATCAGTGCGATCGCTATCGACATTGGACTCGTGATGAGATTGTACTGTTTGAAGCCGTCGCCGCTCAACTGGGAATTGCGATCGCTCAAGCCCAACTCCTAGAACGAGAAAAACAGCAACGCCAAGAACTCCAGCGCCAAAACCAAGCCCTAGAACAAGCCACCCTTGCTGCCCAAGCCGCATCGCTTGCCAAAAGCGAATTCTTAGCAAATATGAGCCATGAAATTCGCACTCCTATGAATGCAATTTTAGGCTTTTGCGAATTGCTCAAAAAACTCATATCCGAACCCCAACAAAAATCTTACCTTCAATCGATCGATTCTAGCGGTCAGACACTCCTTGCCCTAATTAACGATATTCTCGACCTCTCCAAAATTGAAGCCGGTAAACTAGAACTCGACTACGAACCCCTCAATCTGCGTTTATTAATTAACGAAATTCAGCAGATTTTTAGTCAAAAAGCTAACAAAAAAAACCTCTCTCTCCTGACAGATATAGAATCAACAGTGCCAACCGGAATCCTATTCGATGGAATTCGCCTGCGTCAAATTCTCTTCAATTTAGTCGGTAATGCCCTCAAATTTACAGAACAAGGTTACGTCAAGATCTCAGTTCGTTGGCAAGAAACCTCTCCCCCATCTCTCCTTACCATTACTGTTGAAGATACAGGCATTGGCATTGCACCCGAACAACAACAGCAAATTTTTGAGCCATTTGTTCAAAGTGAAGCAAGCATCAATCGTAAGTATGGCGGCACCGGGTTGGGATTAAGTATCACTCAACGATTAATGCAATTGCTTGGTGGCACGATTGAGTTACAAAGTCAACTCGGTAAGGGTTCAACTTTTACTTTAAACTTTCCCCAGATTTCTCTAGTGGATATGGAAATCATCCCAGTTAAGTCAGTAGAAATAGCTCAAAATCTCGATCAATTTCAAGCTGCTACCTTGTTAGTCGTCGATGATGTGCAATCTAACCTCGATTTAATTGCCGGACATTTTGAGGGGACACACCATCGCCTGTTGTTTGCTCAAAATGGAGAAACTGGGATTGAACTTGCACAAATTTACCATCCTGACGTAATTTTGCTCGACTTGTGGATGCCAAACCTCAACGGACTAGATGTAGCCTATCGCCTCAAACAGCAAGCATCTACCCAAGACATCCCTATCGTCATTATTACTGCTTCGATTCGCCCAGAAGACGAAGCATTTATCAAACCTTTGTGCCAAGGTTTTTTGCGTAAACCTGTTAGCTATTCCCAACTTGTTGAGGCGCTGAAACCGATTCTACCGCCCCTCGATTTGGTTGAGGAAGTTGAGATTGAGAGATTACCAGAGTTGCTGCAAAAACTGCGAATAGAGGAAGAAACTACCTGGTTGGAACTGCAAAAAACGATGAAACGGCGAGCGTTACGAGAATTTTGCGATCGCTTAAACCAATGGGCATCCGAACATCGCTGTCATATTTTGCAAGATTATACCACAAGGTTGGACAATCAACTTGAAGCTTTTGACTGGGAAAACTTGCCACAAACTCTTAAACAATTTCCTCAACTAAGATTTTCTCTGGAGGATAATTAGAATCTGGTATAATGCTAAATAACTCAAGTTGCTAGTTATAAAATTCGGCATTGCTAATTGCTAATTGCTAATTGCTAATTGCTAATTGCTAATATACGATTGTTACTGACATTAGCCATTAGCCATTAGCCATTAGCCGCTATGCACGAGATAACTAGCAACTTGCGTTAAATAACGAATATACCTCGGTCAAAATTAATTATCTGTTAGTTAATTAAACCTTATATTTTATAGCGGATTGCAGCCCTTGTGAGGTACACCTTCGTTTGTATAGCGGCACCCTTAAGGGTGCCGCTATACAAACGAAGCCTTAAGGCTTTTCCTCACACGAAAAGCATTCCGCTGTAGACGCAAGTTGCCCCGTCGGTAACTTTTGCCTGAAACAATTATGCGATCGCATCTTCGATAAATCCTTATAGGAGCGGGCTTTCAGCCAATTTTGGTTTAATATATTAAAAATTGTTGAAATAACAAATATTGAGGAAAAATTAAGTCAAATGAAACCATCTGCCGATGAATTAAACAGTTACAAAGGATACGAGATCGGCAATTCAGCCCAGGGAAGTTGCCCCGCTGATGACAAATTCTGCTTCAATCCAAACAACTTCCTAATTTTGGTTGTTGATGACAACAACCAAAACCTGCAATTGATTGGCGACATTCTAGAAGAGGCAGGTTATGAAACCACCTTTGCTATGAATGGCAAACGAGCCTTTGAGCGCATCGCCACAGCCCAACCTGACCTGATTTTACTCGACTTAATGATGCCAGTAATGGATGGATTAGAGGTTTGCACTCAACTGAAAGCTAACCCCGTTTACAGATCTATTCCGATTATTTTTCTGACAGCAAGTACAGAAAAAGACGATTTGGTGAAAGCTTTTAAACTAGGTGCAGTTGATTATATCACCAAACCCTTTCGGGGAGAAGAAGTCCTGACTCGCATCGAAAACCAATTGCGCTTGCGACTGCAAGCGCAGCAACTGCAACAATTAGCCCAACAGGAACAAGAAAAAGCGATTCAGCTTGAAGCAACTCTCCAAGAATTAAAACAGACACAAACCCAACTGATTCAAACTGCAAAAATGTCAAGTCTGAATCAGACAATAGGCGGGATTGCTCACGAAATTAACAATCCCATGAGCTTCATTTCCGGCAATCTTGATTATGCTGGTCGCTACTTCCAAGATTTACTGTCTCTGGTTCAACTTTACCAAGAAACTTATCCGAATCCAAGCCGCCAAATTTTGCAGCGTCAGGACGAGGTTGATCTAAATTTCCTGGTGGAAGATTGGGAAAATTTAATGCAGTCGATGAAGAATGGAGCCAATCGCATTAACCAATTGATGCTCTTACTGCGACGTTTTTCCCGGCTGGATGAAGCTGAATTCAAATCCACCGATATTCATCAGGATATTGACAATATATTAACGATTTTCTCAAACAAACTCAAGAGTTCAGAAAATCGTCCAGAAATCCAAACGATCAAAGAATATGGTCAACTGCCAAGGATAACTTGCTATGCAAGTCAAATAAATCAGGTGTTGATAAATTTACTGAATAATGCAATTGAAGCGTTGGATAAAAAGGCACTAACTCAGGGTGAAATGTTTGGAGAACCTCCTACTATTAAAATTACCACTGACGTTGTATGTAGCAACGATGCCTCTTTACCGACGTCTAATTTCATTTCGATTCAGATTGCTGACAATGGTTGTGGCATCTCTCCAGAGATCCAGCAGAAAATATTTGACCCTTTTTTTACTACCAAACCTGTAGGGAGTGGTATGGGTTTAGGATTGGCTATTAGCTATCAAATTGTGGTGGAAACTCACAAAGGGAACCTGAGTTGTGTTTCTTCTGCTTACGAAGGTACGCAGATGATTGTTGAGATTCCTTTCTCGGATGCTAATTGGTAATTGGTAATAGCCAGTCAGCCTTGCGTTGGGTTTCGTAGCTCAACCCAAGCTACTAATACCAAATCCGCTTCGATTACCCCTTTTATGGCTAACGACTGAAGTCGCGCCTACACAACCAAAGACCGCCTACGCGGTCTAAGTGATATTGCGGGGTATTAAACCCGGATTTGGTATAATTTGATTAAATTTACTGGCATAGGGCGGGCATTCTGCCCACCCCACAAGAATTTCAAATCTCTTGTGGCATGGGCGTCCCGCCCGTCCGGTGTTTAGTTTATTTACACTCACCTACTTATTAGAGAATTGGTCACGATTCGTTTTACTCCTATCTCTATTAAGTTCTGCAAATCCTCGTGGCTATCTACTGTCCATACGCCGACATCTATTCCTTGGTTTCTGCTGGTTTCAATTAAAGAAGGATTCTTTAGCAAAGCATTATATTGGCTCAACATGATGGCGTTACCATCGGCAGCAGCTAGTGGTAATTTTTCTGTAAATTTGGATGCAGAAGGCACGAGAAAACCTAAAATAATTTGTGGCGATCGCTCTCTAACTCGCTGCAAAAATTGCTCGTTAAAACAAGCTACTATACATCTATCTTCCCACCCAGCTTCAATCAGGATTTGCACAAAGTTATCCACATCGCTATCTGTCCAATTCTCACCACCCTTGACTTCTGGATACACAAATCTATCCAAATCTTCCATCGCTTTTAAAGCTTCGCTTAAGCTGGGAATTCTTTCCCCAGAAAATTGAGGATTAAACCAAGCACCAGCATCGAGTGCTTTTAGCTGTTCTAGCGTTTTTTCTCTGACAAAGCCACTTCCGTTGGTGGTTCTTTCTAATGTAGGATCGTGAATGATGACGGGGATGCCCTCAGAGGATAGTTGCACATCGAATTCTATCGAATTAGCTTGATGCGCGTGAGCCGCCGCAAATGCTGCTAAAGTGTTTTCCGGTGCGATCGCACTATACCCCCGATGAGCGATTATTTCTCTTGGCATGGGGCTAGACTTTTTTCCTTTTTTTGTTTATACTACTCTCATAATCGAAATCTTACCGCCTCACCTAAATTTTCACAGATTCCCATTATAAGATATAATATCAAAATTTTTCAATTAAAGCAAGGGGTTGTACTTTTTCCCGATTTTTGCTAAACTACTCTTATAATCGAAATATTGGCTTTTATAAAAATTTTGTACAGATTTCCATTATGAGATAATTATAGCAAAAATTTGGGAACAATCAATATAACAACATATTACTTTAAACTTTCATGCACCGATCGGAAAAAAGCTGGGACGAAGTGCGCGCCGCGTTTCAACGGATTTGGGGATATGAAGAATTTCGCCCGCCCCAAGGGGAAATAGTTCGCAGCTTGCTATCGGGGAAAGACGCATTGGTGGTGATGCCGACGGGTGGGGGAAAGTCGATATGCTTTCAACTTCCGGCATTGTTGCAAAAAGGGTTAACCTTAGTGGTTTCTCCCCTGGTAGCATTAATGGAAAATCAGGTGCAAGAGTTGCGCCAGCGTGGATTACCGGCAGGTTTGTTACATAGCGAATTGCCATCCTTTGAACGAAAGCAGACGCTATATAAAATAGAACAACAAAAGTTGAGGTTGTTATATCTTTCTCCCGAAACCTTACTGAGTGCGCCCGTGTGGGAAAGGATATCACAACCGCAGATCAAAATCAACGGCATAATTTTAGATGAAGCGCATTGTTTGGTGCAGTGGGGAGATACATTTCGCCCTGCTTATAGAAGATTGGGTACAGTGCGAGAGGCTTTATTAAAGACTAAGCCAGCGGGGACTTTAATAGCGATCGCAGCTTTTACCGCCACCGCCGATCCAGCGGCGCAAAAAACAATTCGGGATGTGTTGCAATTGCAACAACCAGAGACGTTTAAACTAAATCCATATCGTCCTTCTTTGCGACTAAAAGTGCAAAGAGTTTGCACGCCGCGATCGCGCCGCCAACAGTTGCTAAAATTTATCCAAGATCGACCGCAGAAATCTGGGTTAATTTACGTCCGCACGCGCAAAGATAGCGAAAATTTAGCCCAATGGTTGGGTAAATTGGGATATGCTACCGCAGCATATCACGCCGGGTTAAGTCCAGAGGAAAGAAGGGAAATCGAAGCGTTTTGGTTAAATGGCAAAATGCAGTTTGTGGTTTGTACTTCTGCATTTGGGATGGGGATAAATAAACCCGACGTGAGATGGGTGATTCACTTTCACGCGCCTTTATTATTATCGGAATACGTGCAAGAAATTGGACGGGCGGGAAGAGATGGAAATGCAGCGGATGCTTTCACTTTGGTAAGCGAACCTACCGGATGGTTAGATCCAGAAGATAAGCAAAGGCGACAGTATTTTGAGAATGCGATGCGATCGCAACAACAAAAAGCCCAAAAACTGGCGAAAAAACTACCCAAAACCGGGGAAGTTAATGCAGTAGCGCGACAATATTCTGACGGCGCGATCGCATTATCCCTCCTCCACAGTACCGGGCAGCTAACCTGGCAAGATCCGTTTCATTACACTATCAATAACAATGCCAAAATGCAGACAAACAATCAATTAGATGCCGCGCAACAAATGGTGGACTATCTCAATACTCGCGAGTGTCGCTGGAAGTATTTATTACGCGCCTTTGGGTTTGGAATGGAAGCGGAAAAAATGCGGTGTGGGTGTTGCGATCGCTGTAAATGATTTCAGATTTTAGATTTGAGATTGCAGATTGGCGATGCTGTTATATTATTTTCCCGTCTTGATGCTACAGATCCGATCCCCGCTAACCCCCTAATGCCTTGGGGGGAAGCGGAGAAGTTAAAGTCCCCCTTTTTAAGGGGGATTTAGGGGGATCTGTATTATTTGAAATTATAATGATGTCAGCATTGAGGTTACCCTTATGTCTCTCACTATTTCAGAGTTGGAGAAACTGCAAGCAGAACATCCTGATTGGCAGATGGAGTTAGTAGAAGGAAACATTTTAATCAGGAGTCCAAGCGATTACCAATCAAGCGAAATTGCTACTGAGTTCGCCATACAGCTTTGCAACTGGGTAAAACCACGTAGGCTAGGAAGAGTAACTGGTTCGAGTGCAGGCTTTATTTTGCCGAGTCTTGAAGCAACAGCCAATGGCAACGAACCCAGGAATCTACGCGCACCTGATGTTTCATTTGTGCGTGCAGAACGACTGAAGAAAACCCAGCGCGACTTTGTACAATTAGTGCCAGATTTAATGGTAGAGGTTAAGTCGAAAACTGACCGCATTAAGCCACTTGAAGAAAAGATTCAGCTATTTTTGCAACTTGGAAGCACTATTGGTATTCTGATTGACCCCGATAAATTAACGGTAACGGTTTATCGACTCGATCGAGAGCCAGTCGTGTTGCAAAGCGGTGATATACTTACACTGCCAGAATTACTCCCTGGCTGGGAATTAGCCATATCAGATTTGTGGCCTGTTGAGTTTGATTAATGACAGCAATTCCCTTTAATCTCCATAAAGCGATAAATGAATGGCGATCGCATAGAGTGAACTGTGCGATCGCGAAGCGTGCCGGAGGCATATCGCTCTTACTCTACAAATAGGTATAACTACGCTCGAGCCTCCACTCGATTGCTTGCTTAACATCTTGCGGATTAATGCCACACCAGGGAGGCTTTAATTTGTCGAATCCGATTCAACCGCGCCACCAGTACTTTATCAGCGGCTACCGAACCAGCGGCATATCCTTGCAAATATTTAATCGCATTCGATTGTGGCTGATTCCCTCTGGTTGCGTCTTTATAGCCGAATTCAAAAAGCTGATGCACTGTTGAGGATGCCATAGAACTTACCTCACAAACTACAGAAAAAATTAATCTTTTATGTGGATTTGATACTACAGCTAAGGATAGAGGTTTAAAAACCGATCGACATATATCTTTAACAAAAGTTTAGAAACTCAAAACACATAGTAGTAAGTACTCCTCTATCTATAGACAGATGTAAATCGCTAATAGCTAATGGCTAATGGAAGAGTTGGAAAATATTCCTATAACCAATTAGCAATTAGCAATTAGCTTTTCTTGCAATTACCGAATTAAAACTGGCGTAAAAACCGCAAATCGCTGCTATACAAACGGCGAATATCATCAATTTGATGCAGCACCATTGCAAAGCGTTCTACGCCAAAACCGGCAGCGAATCCGGTGTAAACTTCTGCATCGTATCCTACGGCTTTTAGCACGTTGGGATCGACCATACCGCAGCCCATGACTTCCAGCCATTTCCCGCGCCATTGTACGTCAACTTCTGCCGAAGGTTCGGTAAAAGGAAAATAACTGGCGCGGAAGCGGACGGGCAATTCATCGCCAAACATCTGTTGCAAAAATACCCGAATTGTGCCTTTGAGATCGGTAAAAGTTAGACCTTCATCGATGGCTAAAATTTCGACTTGGTGGAAAACAGCCGAGTGGGTAGCATCGACGGTATCGCGACGATATACTCGACCGGGCGCGACAATTCTAATCGGCGGATCGTTTTCTTCCATGTAGCGAATTTGCACAGAAGAAGTATGAGTCCGCAGCAAATTTCCATCTGGCAGGTAAAAAGTATCCTGCATATCGCGGGCGGGGTGATCGGCGGGGGTATTGAGTGCCTCAAAATTATAGTAATCGGTTTCCATTTCCGGGCCGGTGGCGACGGTATAGCCAAGACCGACGAAAATATCTAAAGCGCGGTCGATGGTACTATTAAGTGGATGCAACCGACCTTGGGGAAAGTAAACACCCGGCATGGTGACATCGAGAGTTTCGGCTTCGAGTTGAGCTTGAATTTGGGCAACTTGTAAAGCTTCGCGTTTTTGTTCTAAAGCTGTTTGCAAAGCTTCTTTAACAACGTTAGCGACAGCCCCGATGCGAGGACGTTGATCCGGGGATAATTTACCCAAGCCCCCTAAAATCTGGGACAGTTGACCTTTTTTACCCAGGTAGGCGACGCGCAACTGTTCGATTTGATCTAAAGTGGCAGCATTGGCGATCGCTTGTTGCCCAAGTTGCTTGAGTTCTTCTAGTTGTGCCTCTAAATCTGTAGGCTGATTAGTCATACAAGGAAAAATCGGGGGCGTTATTGTAACAGTCTTGTCCCAATTTACCAGTTTAGACGAGAGGGGCGCGATCGCAAGCAACGCCATCCGCGGTATTTTAGGATGGCAAGATAATTAAGCTGCCTAAATTGAAGTGTATTGGACTCGATGAAACTACTAATTAGTAACGATGACGGTATATTTGCCCCAGGGGTGCGCGCTCTAGCCAATACTCTAGCCGAAGCTGGTCACGACATATCGGTAGTATGCCCGGATCGCGAGCGTTCTGCAACCGGACACGGCTTGACCCTGCACGACCCGATCCGCGCCGAGGTGGTAGAATCAGGTTTCCATCCATCTGTGAAAGCTTGGGCTTGTTCTGGGACGCCTTCTGACTGCGTAAAGCTGGGATTGTGGGCATTATTGGATAGTAAACCCGATTATGTGCTTTCCGGGATTAACCAAGGTTCCAATTTAGGCACGGATGTTTTATACTCTGGTACTGTTTCGGCGGCGATGGAAGGAGTGATTGAAGGCATTCCTGGAATTGCGTTTAGTTTAACCAGTTTTGCTTGCCGTGAATTTGAGGCGGCGGCGAAGTTTGCCAAACAACTAATGGAACAATTGGGCGAAAAACCCTTACCACAGTTGATGCTGCTTAATGTTAACGTACCGCCCGTACCTTGGGAAGCGATCGCAGGCGTCGCCATCACCCGTCAAGGAGTGCGCCGCTACTTCGATGTGTTTGAAAAACGCAGCGATCCGCGCGGCAAAACTTATTATTGGTTAACCGGCGAATTGCAGGAAGAATTAGAACCCACACCCCATCCTTTCATACCGTCCGACATTGAAACCGACGTGCAAGCAATCCGCAACAATTACATTACCGTCACCCCCTTGCAATTTGATCTCACCTGTGCTGGTGGCATCAAAACCTTACAGTCCTGGAATTTCAAATTTTAGATTGCAGATTTAAGATTTAATTTCAATCCTGCAATCTGCTTTTTCCCAATTACCAATTACCCATTACCCATTACCCATTACCAATGCAACTCGAATTTG
>DNGJ01000195.1 GCA_003486305.1 Cyanobacteria bacterium UBA11371 | reverse complement strand
GCCAGAGAAGCGCCACCTAAAACAGCTAACTTAGTAAATTTACGTCTGCTGATACTCATAATTACTGCCTCCGACCTGGAGACGAGGAAATAGGCTCAAGTAGGGCTTGAACAAATGAAACCCTTCTACCAAATTCACTTTGAGGAATTTCTATGGCGACACTGCTTACCCTGCTGACATCCAATATTACAAGAGATTTTTCACCTACGGACAGTGTTCTAGAAGTAGCCATATTTCCATCCAGATAAACATTTACAGTTGCTGGTTTGCCAGCCCTTTCGTCATCAGCAATACCAAAAGCTAGACGAAGAGTTTTAAACCTTGGTTGAGAGCCAGCAGGTCTAATCCTACAGGTAAGTAATAAGTCTGGATTTGCACCAACAGCATTACTTCTAAAATAAAAAATTTCGGTAAATACCTGTCTACCTATAGAGATATCCTCCTGACTGGTGTCCATATATCCGCGCCGAACGCAACCAGTTGAAAACAGAGAAGTAGTGCGCTGTTGTCCTTGCGCTACTTGCCAAGCGGAGCCTGCAAAAACTAGGCATATTGTGCCAATTGCGGCAACTTTACGAATAAACTTCATTTTTACCCTGCTCTCTACCGATTGCGGTGTTTTAGCCAAAAAAGTATGACTTTATCTGACCAGATAAAATGACATTTTCCTTATACTAAATCCCCTGTGCTAAATGCTACCAATTGAAAAAACCGGATTTTATGGGATTTTTATGACAAAATATTAAGTACAAACCAGAAAAAACATGATTTGATCGCTTTGTACTAAGTTATAATTCCTAAAATCCATACCATACCTGCTTTTTATGACTATTACGGAAGTTTTACAATATGTAGATCGGTTAGTCAAAAAACAAACAGGTGAACACCTAGACGATTTACAAAAAACTGTCATTCAAGGACTTTGGCAAGGTAAAACTTACAACCAAATTGCAGATGAATGTGGGTATGATAAAAACTATGTTGGAGATGTTAGCCGTAAGTTATTTAAGATTTTATCTGAACAGCTAAATGAAGATATCAATAAATCTAATTTTTCTTGGACTTTAGAAAGAGTTATAAATTCTCCTCATTTTGTTGGTGTAAACACTAATATTACCTATTGTCCCTTTTATCCTACAGCAGATAGAAATCAACCTATCAATAAGGAAGAGGAAATAACCAAAAACACAAGGTATCACGATTTAACTCTAGCACCTAAGATCGCCCATTTTTGCGATCGCACTCTCGATCTCCAAACCCTATCCCACTGGTTAACCACTCAAAACCCCCGTCTAATCTCAGTTTTAGGACTCAGTGGAATTGGTAAAACCGCCCTAGTTAAACACTTCGTTGACCTAAATTTACAACAATTTGATGTAGTCATCTGGAAAAGTATCAAATTATCCCAGTCTTTAGATACCATTATTACTGAAATTTTCGCACTTATTAATCCCGAACCTATTCAAACTGACAATAAATTAACTCAATTATTCAACCTTTTACGTCAGCAAAGATGTTTGATTATCCTTGATGATGTGCAAGAACTATTTACCAGCGGACTCGCAGGACAGTACAAAACTGAATATAAAGACTACAAAACCTTTTTCACCATGATGACAGAAATCGAACATCAAAGTACTTTAATCTTAATCGCTCAGGAACAATGTCAAGAAATGCTCTGCTTAGATGAAGAATTATATCCTGTTAAGTGCTTGGAATTAGAAGGATTAAACAATACCGAAATCCTGAAAAACATGGGATTAAAAGATGAGGAAAGCTGGTCAACAATGCTTAATCTATATGAAGGCAATCCTGTTTATTTAAAATCTATTGCTAATTTAATTAAAAACATTTTTATGGGTAAAGTCTCTGAGTTTTTAAGTGAAGGTGGGTTAATTTTGACAGAAGATATTAAATATAATTTCAATGAATTATTCGACCGATTATCACCGAGCGAACAACAGATTGTTTTAGAATTGAGTAAGTATAATCAAGCCGTGTCGAGAGAAGATTTAAGACTAGCTTTATCCTTATCGTCAATGGATTTGATTAATGGATTGCAATCCTTGCAGAAACGCTATTTAATCAAAACAATAAAAGGAGAGAAAGTTGGGTTTAATTTATTTCCTGTTTTTCGAGAATATGTCATAACTTGCCGTCAAAATTGATTATTATAGCGGATTGCAATCGTATGAGGTACACCTTCGTTTGTGTAGCGGCAGCATTAATGCTGCCGCTACACAAACGAAGCCAAAAGGCATCTGCCTCACCCAATTGCAATCCGCTGTATTATCGAAGGTTTCTCTAACCTTGCTGCTGAGCTATTAACTGTTGTACAAAGGTTTGATGCTCCGCCGAATTAATTCCAGCTTGCAGAATTGCCAACACTTGCTGCATATTTCCTTGCAACATCGCTGAAACATCTAACCACAATCCCGGAAACACAACAGAGCAAATAACACCTTGCTCATCGGGTAACAACGAAACATAATCCTCATCTTGCAAACTAAACCAATCAATTCTTTGCTCAAATACCTGCCAAACAATGTATTCCCGAACGCCATTCCTTCGATAGGCACGTTTTTTATCCCCAAGATCGATCGCCGCACTACTCGCCGCAATTTCTACTACCAATTCCGGCGCTCCCTCCAGATATCCATCTTCGCTCAAAGTTGAGTTTCCGCCACTTTCTTGACTAATTAATAATACGCCATCCGGTTGCGGTTCGTTGTCAATATCCAATCGTACCGTTGGCTCAATTCCCATTTCTACCTGGGGTGTTGCAGCTTGATAAACTCCCAACCAAGTGATTAAGCGTCCGTGCGGTTCGGCATGGGGTCTAAAACGCAACGGCGATGCCATATAAACAACTCCTTCAATTAATTCGGCTTTTCTTACTTCTGGCATAGCACGGTAACGGCGCTCGAATTCCGGACGAATCAAGCGATCGCCATTTTCCAACGGTGGCAAATGTTGAAGGGTTGTAAACGATTTAGGCGGTGAAGAAGTCATCGTAGCAGCCTCAATGGTTGAGACGGTAGTGTTTCGCCGTGAGCGATCGCGATTGAGGTGGACTTTGCCACACTACAATCATTCTAGTTGATATTTTTCGAGATTATGTCAGAACTTGCCGTCAAGATTTATAGTTTTTTAAATGGTGAAGTAATAGCTATATCAGCGGTTTTAGTCATTTAACAAACTTGCTTTCAAAGTCTCTTCTAAAGTAAAAGGTGACTCTTTCGGGAAAAAGTTTAATTTAATTCCTGTTTCATCGGAGGCTTTCACGCGAGCTTTTTGATAACAATCATCAAATATTTCCAAAATTACAGGTTGCAAGCTGGGACTATCTTCTAGTAATTCTTCAATACAGATACGCTGTTCGCTGATAGTGCTGCGCCAACTTTCGCTCCGCTTTTCCGGTTGATATTGCCATTTTAGTAAGTGCATTAAAAGCACAATCAAACTACTTTTCAATTCTCGTTTTTCACTTCTGCCCATACTTTCAATTTCTTCAATTAAATTTGGAATGTCTATCTCATTAAATTTACCTTCTTTTAACTGTTCAGCAGTGGTTTGTATCCACAAATAAAAGTCTCGTTCGTAGAGACTATTTGGATTTGCGATCGCTGCTTGGTTCATACCTAATCTCCTTTTATCGATAAGAGGCGGAGCCTCTGTTTTTCGTTCCCAGGTTGAACCTGGGAACGAGATCCGAGATCCAAGCCCGCGTAGGCGGGCTTTGTTTGTGTAGCCCCAGGTTTTAACCTGGGGGCATCTGGGGGCATCTGACGGCATCTGGGTGCATCTGCGGACATCTGCAAACGAGATGCTATTACCTCGCCGCCGCAGGCATACCCAAAATATCCTCAATCTTGGGCATTTCTTCCAACGGAATCACGCGCCCTTCATCCTCAAATCCGGCAATTTGATCGAAGTTTAAATACCGATACAAATCGCCAGCAAAAGGATTAATTTTCTTCGCCGCAATGTCGAGATATTCCTGTACGGTAGGAATCCGACCTAGCAGCGCGCAAACTGCTGCTAATTCCGCCGAACCAAGATACACTCGCGCATCTTTGCCCATGCGATTGTTGAAGTTGCGGGTAGAAGTTGAAAACACGGTTGTGCCATCATTTACACGCGCTTGGTTGCCCATACATAGACTGCAACCGGGCATTTCTGTCCGCGCACCTGCGGCGCCAAAAATGCCGTAGTATCCCTCTTCTTTTAGTTGATGTTCGTCCATCCGGGTGGGGGGACAAATCCACAACCTTGTTTTCACCGCGCCTTCGCTTTCTAATACTTTCGCAGTGGCGCGATAGTGACCGATATTGGTCATGCAAGAACCGACGAAGACTTCATCAACTTTGTCGCCTGCTACTTCGGACAATAATTTAACATTATCCGGGTCGTTGGGAGCGGCGACAATTGGTTCTTTGATTTCGTTGAGATCGATTTCGATAATTTCGGCGTATTCGGCATCGGCGTCAGCTTCCATTAATACTGGATTGGCTAACCATTCTTCCATTTTTGCCACGCGGCGCATGATGGTGCGGGCGTCTTGATATCCCCGCGCGACCATGTTTTTCAACAGGGCAACGTTGGAACGAATATATTCGGAAACGGTTTCGATGCTGAGTTTAATTGTGCATCCGGCGCAAGAACGTTCTGCAGTGGCGTCGGTGAGTTCAAAAGCTTGCTCAACTTTCAAATCGGGCAATCCTTCGATTTCCATGATCCGCCCGGAGAAGATATTTTTCTTGTTCTTCTTCTCGACGGTGAGCAATCCTTTTTGAATCGCGACGTAAGGAATTGCATTGACAATATCCCGCAGGGTGACACCGGGTTGCAAATCGCCTTTGAATCGGACTAAAACTGATTCGGGC
>DNGJ01000196.1 GCA_003486305.1 Cyanobacteria bacterium UBA11371 | reverse complement strand
AAGCGGTGACCGGGACGGTAGGCGTCGCTATCTTTGGCTGTCTCGCGTCTTGCACCTACTACCATGTCCAGTTTTTCAACTAACAAAAACTGGATCAGTCTGTTTACTGCGGCTGCTTCGTAGGTGTTGTCCCCGTCAGCCATGACGTAGATATCCGCCTCGATATCGGCAAACATCCGCCGGACGACGTTTCCTTTACCTGGAATGCGTTCGTACCGCACGATCGCACCCGCCGCCGCTGCCTGTTCTGCTGTATTATCGGTGGAGCGATTATCGTACACGTAGATTTTCGCCTCTGGTAGCGCGGCTTGAAAACCCGCCACGACTTGGGCAATAGTTAAAGCCTCGTTGCGACAAGGTAGCAAAACCGCAATGCGCTGGTTTTTGAGCGAGGGTGTTTTCATTTCTTGTAAGCGGTCTAGCATGTCTTTACCTGCTGCTAATAACTTTTTGAATCATCGCCAAAAAAAGCAATTATTTCTGTTTTGATACGCTCCAAAGTACGAGTTTCGTTTCATAAACCGGCTCTATCCATCGCTTCGATCGATGAACTTCTTTTAGCTTATACTGCTGTTGCTCCAAAAATTCTTGAACTAGGTGGGAATTCGGGTCGTTATGACCGAAGGCAAAAATATCGCTGAATCCTTCAGAAATAGGTTTTAATGAATGTTTTTGGACTCTCTCCCCATCGGGCAGATCGATGGTTTGACGCATCACTGGCTGAAGTTTTACATTTGGATTGAGTAAATAAGTTAAATCTAGAGGAGGTACGCCCGACCACAGAACAAGCGGGCGTTCCGACTGATTAATAATGCGAGCGACATCGGGAATATGGTAGCTGTTGTATTTATTCCACCACGTTTGTGCTTGAGAACTAACTGCACAAGAGACAATTCCACCCGAAATCAGTGCGACCATAACAATCCGCCATAACCTCTGCTGCCAGATTTGAATAGACTTAGATATCTTAGCAGCGAAAAGGTATGCGATCGCTAACTGAATTCCCAAATAACAGGGCATGACATATCGCACTACACTAGAGCGCCTCCCGCCTACAATTAAATCCGGCAGGATTAAAGCGATCGCCGTCACTCCCATCAACGTTAAAATAAACAACCAAACTTTCGCGGGCGCGCTCTTCACCAGAAAGTAAATAGAATACCCTACCAAAATAGCGACTGCTGGTATTGCTAAATACATCAAATAATTCCGCGTCAGGAAGTTATAATCTAAATCGATAAAACACCGACTCAGGTTAAGCAGCCACGTCCTGATTAGCAACGTCAAAGACACTTTTAAGTTAGTCCAGCTAGTTGTTTCCTGGGTGTTGGAAACGCTTCTTACAATAGCAAATATCCAAGGTGAGAAAAGTAAAACACCCCCCAAAGAAGCAATTAAGTAATTCCTAACTGTTTTGGTGAATCGAAAGCCTGAGTTTACAACTACATAAATGCTATGTCCAATCGCTACCAATGCAGAAAACATATAAGTATAAAGGCTCAAGGCTATAGCAACTGCATAAATACTCCAGTTGAGCTTTGTTCCCAGGCGAATTGCTCGTAGCAGTGCTGCACCGGATAGTAAAATTGTCAGCGTCCACAAACTATGGGGTCGCGCTTCCTGTGCGTACAATACGTGCAATGGCGAACTTGCTAGCAATGCCATTGCGATCGCACCAGCTAGAGGTATTCCAAATAATTCGTGGCATAGCCAATAAATGCAAGGCAATGATAGCAAACTAATTGCGGCAGAAAAGCTTCTTGTAATTGCCGCTGATTCACCAAACAACTGCACCCAAAATCGCACCATCATAAAATAAAGGGGTGGGTTTTGGGGTTCTTCTACTGCCAATCCATTAACTAAATCAGGCAAATTCTTTTCTGAATTGAGCCGCTGATATTTTTGAAAGTCTTTTATTCCTAATTCATCCCCCGCCACAATTTTATTTGTATATGCTTCTGCTGTGTAGCCAGAAACTCGCAGCGAAGTAAAAGTTTCATCGCTCCAGTAAACTTTACCGTCAAGATTTGCGAATCTGAAAAACAACCCTAAGACTAATATAGCAACTAGCAAAATCTGCCAGGTTGTCAGAATTGGTTTCTTATTTTTTATGAACTTTAGCATTTGGGGTTGTTTCATGACTATTGGGTGAATTTGCTATTTAGTTTCTGACGCAATTACTTTGTCGTAATCGCTCTTTATCTTTTCTACTAACTTGGCTTCTTTCGCGTTTTTTACGACCCAATTTTCCCGGTTAGCGTTAATTTTAGCTAGGTGGGATTCGATATTTTCTGGAGTAATGAGAACGCCGAAATCTTTAGGCACTGTATTTGATTGGTAATTTAGTACCCGATTCAGGATTAAATTACCGATATTTTCCCGATAGTGGGAACTGTCAGCGTAATTTTTCATGCCTGCTTTAATCGGTTCGGAGGTAATGCTGTTATAGCCAGAAAAATCCCAGACGGGAACTATTTTTACAATCTCACGTTTCCACTTTTCTTGGGTTGACCAATGTCCAGTTGCTCGAATTGCTTCGTTATCTGTTGCATGTCCTGGAGAGATATAGACTTTTAAGTTTATGCCGCGTTTTTTGCAGGTTTCGACAAAGGTTTTAAAATCAGCTAAATATTGCTCCGATAGCTGATACTTGGCATGGTTTTTGAAATAAACCTTATAAGAATTAACAAACCTCCAATCAGTTACCTTTTTGCCTAAATCGATGTTCTTATAAGGCATAAATCCTTTGAGACTATCCCCTTCTTTATTTTGGGTATTTTTACTCGAAGAAAAAGTTTCTAGACTGGAAGCCAGGGCATCGATGGAAAAGACAACATTGATGGTGTCTGGTAAACTAATGCTTTGCTTTTCCAACCTCTCTTCGGTAAAACCCGGTTGATTTTCGTTGTAGGCATTGAACATAAAGAAATCAATGCCGATGATGACGGTTTTGAGGTTTTTGTTGTTAGCGATCGCATGTTCCAAATACCGCAGTTGTTCGTAAGGATTCGCCCCATTCAGTCCCAAGTTATACGCTGGCTGAAAATCCTTTAAAGCCGCATAAGTTGGATCTAAACCTTGTCTTGTTCTCGACGAACCAAACAACAGCGTCGCCGGTTTAATCCGAATAATATCGGTAGCTTTGAATAGCCTATCGTTGTTTCCCTTTCTGGGTTTTGATTGATTGATTCCCGCGATTTTTGGACTATCAAAAACTCCGTAGGGATCGAGGGCGACGTTGAACAATCCTACCGCAGCCATCGGCGCGAATGCCGCTGCTAAAACCAGTAAATTAAATCGACGGTATTTACTTTCCCTCCGACGCTTTGTCTGCTTGGAAGGTTGAAAGAAACTTAAACTAAATCGACGTGCAGTCATATACTTGTTCGGATGAATTAAAACTGGAAGTAAAGGAATTCAGACACGCGGTTGAGTGAAAGTAAAGACAGACTGGCTAAAGCACCTATCCAGATTGCCCATCCCCAGTTTGGCTTTAATTTTGCGAGCATTTCCTCGCTATTTGGTAACTGAGTAGCGCATACAGTTACCACGGCTAAAACAACTAAAGTCAAGGCTTTATTCCCGTTTACTTCCGGGACGTATACCATGTCTTTCCAACTCTGAACCTGGATGCCAAATTGGGTTAATATCCCTAACCTACCTTGCGCTTCTCCAGGAAATACTATTCCCTTCATTCCCGCCATTGCTTGCAAAATTTCCATTGCATCTGGCAAGTTTTTCGCTCTAAATAATACCCAGGCAGCGATGACGGCTAAAAATGTTATCGTCCATGCTAAAAATTTAGGCAATGGTTTATTTAACTGTCGCCATGCATGGTTAATGCAAAGATACACCCCGTGAAGTCCGCCCCAGATGACAAAAGTCCAACCCGCACCGTGCCACAGTCCTCCTAATAACATGGTGATAAGAAGATTGGCGTAGCGGCGGATTTCTCCCCGGCGACTTCCACCCAGGGGAATGTATAAATAGTCGCGGAGAAAGTTGGATAAAGTGATGTGCCAGCGTCGCCAAAAGTCGCTGATTGAAGTGGCTTTGTAAGGCGAGTTAAAATTCATCGATAGGCGAACGTTGAACATTAAACCCAAACCGATCGCCATGTCGGAGTAGCCGGAAAAATCAAAATAAAGCTGCATTGTGTAGCTCAATGCACCCACCCATGCTTCGATAAAATTCAGATCGCTAGCATGGTTAAAAGCGGGGGCTACCCAAGGAGATAAATTATCTGCGATTAAGACTTTTTTGGATAAACCCAAGGTAAACATGGCGATACCCAAAGCCATGTTTTTATGGGATAATAGGAAGGTTCGCGCCTTGCGAAACTGGGGAATAACTTCTTTGTGATGGACGATCGGCCCTGCAATTAACTGGGGGAAAAAGGTGACGAATAAGCAGTAATCCACCAAGTTATATTCTTTTGTTTCGCCGCGATAGGCGTCTACTAGATAGGCAATTTGTTGGAAGGTAAAAAAGGAAATTGCTAGGGGGAGAACGATACTTTTGGTGTTGAGTTGCGCTTCGATGAAGTTAGCGATCGCTGGAAATGGCAGATTAGACACAAAGAAGTTTGCGTATTTGTAATATCCCAGCAAGGCTAAATTAAAAAACAGCCCCAACCACAGCAGGGTTTTGGCTTTTTTACTCATCGCTTTGGCATTGCTAATCCGCAACCCCACTTGGTAATTAACCGCCATCGAAATCAAGATAATCGGCAGATAGGCGGGATTCCAATACCCATAAAAAATCACCGAACAGAGGGTTATCCACGCAACTGCTAGGTGAGTTTTGCGAAATCTGGAGAAGCTAAAGAACCCTACCAGAGTAATGGGTAAAAAGATAAAGATAAAGATGTAAGAGTTGAAAAGCATGGGTGCAGCAGTGGGGGTAATTCCAAATTTAGGGGGATAGGTTAACTTTGTTTTCCTATCCCAGTTTTCCCAAATTTTTGGTAGCGATCGCTATCCAGTCTGAATGAGTTCCCAGTTAAAGTTTCTCGCAAGATTGCGACCCTTTGGTTTTAGGCCACTTGCGCTCTTTTTTAACAGTTTGGGGTTGACTGGGTGGGACGGTTTCCTCATCCATAAAGTAGATTTCAAAACTATCGAGTTGTTTGTCACCCTGATGCCTCGCGTTCCAATCTCGACAGATATATTTTGCGTAGTATGGGAAAAGTTTCTTACCAATCGCCCGATTGAGATTGATAAAATAACCGCGCCATTGCATATTGCGATAAAGCGCATCTCTAGCGCTAATGCTTGGCTTTTCCCAGTTGACTTTATCGCCATTTTGGAGAACATCGACCTCGCTTCCATCCTTGAGTTTTCCGGGTATTACGTACCAACCATCATCGACGGGCGGCGAGGGTGCGAAAATACTCCAAGATTGGTCTATGCGTAAAATGCGACTAATCCAATCTATCGAGTTGAAAGTCCTCGATTTGAGAACTCTCTGGGTTGAGAGTATAGCTTTTGATGTTAGAGTACCCCGTTGCGAGGTTAATTCAACAAAATTTCTAAAATTCCATACCGTCACGTAAGCTAGCAACAGCAAAGTGACGATATTGAGAATTTGCGAATTTTTCACCTCCAGAGGACGCCATTTCAAGGGTTTGGTAAAGTTACCAGCAAAGCGACGATTTGTCGCGATCTTTTCGTAGAATTTATTCCCCACCGCCATCAACGGCGGTAATCTCAGGACGGGTGCGAGAAACCATAATATGGGGGAGAGACTGACTACATAAGCGATTCCTTCCCATTTATAGTGCCGATTTTCCTGCCAATCCACCACCACCCAAGAATTTTTCTCCTGCATGTCGGCATAAATCGATTCGTCCTCTTGCGCCATCAGCAAGGGCGTTTTGGGTAAAATCAGGAACGTGCGAATTAGGTGGACTACTTTCTTACAAAAACCGCAATCCGCATCGTAGTAAATTCTCAATCCTGCCCGTTGGGGATGATAAATTCGAGCTTGAATTGCATCCCAAACTTCGCTGGGAATAAACACTAACCAGGTAAAGATTCCCAACGCGGGAAACAATCCGATTTGCAGCGTTAATCCAAACCCGAAGTGTAACAGGATAAAGGTAATTATCGTAGCAGTACGGAAGAATACTGTGCGGAAAGGAACCAAAATAAACAGCGGCCCGATCCACTCCAGTATCAAAGTAAATAAAGTAGAAACTGTTAGCAGCGGCGGGAAGTTGAGCAAGAATTTACCCAACGGGGCGGCGTATTGATCGAAACTAAGCGCATAATAAACCGCAGTCAAATCGGGCCACCAAACCGTGCTAGTTGTTTTATAGGCAGCCGAGAATATATAGACGTAGAAAACTTGTAAAGTTAGCGCGATTGTCGCCCCGGTGAGGATGCGCTTGGGTAATGGTTTTGTGGATGTATTGAGGGCGCTATCGATTGAATACGCTGCACCTAGAGGCAAAAACATCGCCCAAAACATTAAGGCGCGCAGCATATCATCGCCAGCAAATAGCAAAAAAGGATTGCGGTTTTGCAACGAGATTAGTAGCGCCCAGGATGCGATCGCTGCCAATCTGGTATTGTATCCCACCAGAAACGCCACGGCGATCAACATCGCCAAAACGAATAAAATTGCTTGAACTACGGGCGAACCGCTAATTGCATGTATCGACCAATACAAAGGATTGACAATTTCGCTGCGGGCGGCGAGGGGTAATACGCCAAAGTCGCTATAAAGCGTGCGAATATCTGCAAACCGGATAATTAAATCGGCGATAATAATCAGCGCTAGACCGATGCGAAATGCTGCCAGCGATCGCAAGTCGAGTCCAAATAATTGCTCTAGTTTTTCACCGCGAGCTAGTTTACCTTTTTGTTGACTAAAATCCATAAATCATAGACCTTAATTATCTGCGTTTAAAAACCTACTTTTGGGATAGTTTCTTAACTCGCTGCGAGTAATTTGCACTTTTTTGACGCTTACTAGAAGATTCGTTTGAGCATAATCTCAATAGTTGCTTGCACGCACTGACTATCCAATGCCACAAGACTTGCAGGCGATGGCGCATCGTCGGCAGACGTTGGAGGTAAACCATTTGTCTGGTGAGACTTGCGAGGCGTCCTTCTATATTGATGCCAAAGCTTGATACCACGGCTGCATTAACGCCCAAGGTTAGCATATCTCCCAGGTGTAAATAATGGAAGTTTTTTAATCGGCGACGCTTCATTAATGCTTTGAGATTGTGGGCGGCGCAGTCTGCTTGTTGATATGCTACCTGTGCCGTTGCTGGTATCCGTTTCCCGTTGGGATATTGGATTTCTGCCATATCTCCCAAGGCTAAAACTTCTGGATAATCGACTAACTGTAGTGTAGGTAAAGTTAGTAACTGTCCTTGGTTATTTTGCTGACAATCTAGTTGGGATACCCAATCAATTGATTTAGTTCCTGCCGTCCAAAGCGTTAGATCTACCGCCAGGGGAGTGATGCGATTGTCGCGTACTAGGGTAATTTGATTGGGTGCGATCGCTTCTACCCCCGTTCGCAATTCTACCTGCACCCCACGCGCTTGCAACGCACGGTAAGCGCCCCTGCGAAGCCCGCTGGGAAAGGGTTTGAGAATTTGATCGCCCCTTTCGACGAGCAATATGTGTCCCCGTTTACCCAGACGATCTGCGACTTTACAAGCTAACTCTACCCCAGAAGCGCCACCGCCGATAACCGCAACGCGAATTTGTGATAAGTCGGTGGCTTCAAGCGATCGCAGTCTTTCATCTAAATACCGCGCATCTGCTAAGCTGCGGAAGGGCAGCGCGTATTGGGCAGCACCGGGTACGCCATCGGTGCGGGTTTTTCCCCCCAAAGCTAAAACCAGGTAGTCATAGGAAAGTCGCTCTCCCCCTAATAGTTTTACCTGACGCGCTTTGAGATCCACTCCCCCAATTGTTGCCTGATAAAACTGGATATTTTTATTAGCCAGCAACTTCTCAAATGAGGGCGCAATTTCCCAAGGTTTCAGTTCACCCGTCACCAATTCATATAGTAACGGCAGAAACAGGAACCGCTCTTTTTGATCGACTAAAGTAACTTGGCAATCTGGCGATCTCAGCCAAGGAAACCGCCGCAGGTACAAAGCTGTATAAAGTCCCCCAAAGCCACCACCCAGAATGCAAATTTTGGTCATTGCTAATTGCTAATTGCTAATTGCTAATTGGTCATTGGTAATTGGTAATTGGTAATTGTCACCTTTGAGGGGCGGGTTTAGCTAAATTATCTGTTTTAGTCGTCAGGTTATCGGTACAACCCGCCCCTACATTGTCCACCTCCTTTCTCACCTGCCCACCTGCCTACCTGCTCACTTGCTCACCTGCTTTTGGGCTGGTTTGATTTCTTTTTGTTGTGATGCCAGTATTGGTTTTAGCTGGGGAACTGCCTTTAGCTCTGCAACTATTTGTTTTGACCTAATTATTCTGGCTTCTGGTTTGAGGTGGTAGTGGGTATCGGCAAATAAATTCGAGTCATTCTTCATGTTCAACGTGTCTTTGTTGTAGATCGTTGGCGCAATTTTGGCTAACTCTTGTGCCGTCTTTTTCACGTTATTAATCGATTTTTCATCCCGGCGGGCATAAACCCACGGCAAGGATAAAATCAGCGTTCCGCCTCTCGCTTCTACCTCTTGCTTGAATTTAGCAATGCGAGCGATCGCATGTTTTGAAGCGGGTTCGCCAATCGGCAGTTCCCACCACTTAGCCGACGTGCGATATTTTGTTACTGTAGGGTCGCCTCGTTCGTCTACTGGGTCGGAGTAGTACCCGGTTAATTTTCCTTTTTCAACTAAGTCTATAGTTGATTTGGTAACTGCTCTGAGGGTGGGGTTACCCAACATCAACATGTCTTGGGCGAAGCGCTTTGGCGGCACGTTTCCCACACCGGGACTTCCGATGGCGACGGCAAATTGACTCGAGCGATCGCCCAATCCATCTTTTGCCTGTAAAATTAGGTATTCCGGAATTAACAGCACCACGTCGCCTTTGCGAACTTGAGGCAGAATGCTGGGCAATATTACATCTAAACCCACCGGGCCATCCAATCCCAAGTTCATCACCGGAATTCCCAGTCCCTGTTGAATTATTTTTGAATTAATGGTATAATGTGCGCCCGAACCGCCGGTAATCAGGAGGCGGTGAGGTGCTTGGACTTCAGACGCAAACGCCATTTTGCGTTCGTACATCATTCGCAGCCAGCTTAACTCGCCGCCGTAGCGGGCATTGTAAAGATAACCCGCTCCCCAAGCTAAGCCTGCGATCGCTAACCAACTCCCTAACTGTAATACTTTCCGCATTAGAACTCGAAGTAAATAAACTGAGAAGGTGTATTTGCCGCCAGCAAGACGGTTAAAGCGAGTAAAATGCGGGACACCCAAGGCGATAGCAGCAAGTCATATTCAGACTTGCGTTTTTGCCAAATTGCCATGTGTTCCAGCAGCAGTAACCCACAAGAAAGAAATAGAGTAAAACCTAAAGTCCACATCTGGTTAACGCTGAAATCTGGGTTGCTGAATGCACCCGTCAAATTAGACAGCGAATATGCCCAAGGCGTCACCAGGGTAACTATTTTTTGTCCCAAGCGCGCGATATCCGTCTCCATGAAGAACAAACAACCCAAAGTCACCGAAGCAAATGTCAGCGCCCAAGATAGCACCGGCGGCATTTGTGCCACATACTTTCCAATTGGTGTTTGTCTTTGTCTGGTTAAGTAGCGCAGCAGCAACAATAAAGCGCCGTGGTAAGCGCCCCAGAGGATAAAATTCCAAGCCGCGCCGTGCCAAAAACCCGATAAGGTAAACGTGAGAAACAGAAAAAATTCTGCCAACCGTTTGTTTGCACCCATCATCGGCAAAAACACGTAGTCGCGGAACCACGTACTTAAAGTAACGTGCCACCGACGCCAAAATTCTTGAATACTTTGGGAAGTGTAGGGTGCGAGAAAGTTTAGCGTTAATTTCACGCCCAAAATTTTGGCAAGTCCAACCGCCATGAAGCTGTACCCACCAAAGTCAAAATAAATTCGCAGCGTGAATAAGAAAGCGTGGAACCAAACTAACCAAGCATTCGTTGCTTCTTTTAAGTCGATAAACGGTGCTATGTTGTCAGCTAGAACAAATTTCATGAACAGTCCCAATGACAGCCATTGGAACCCTGTCTCGAAATTTTCCCAACTGAATTTAAACCGAAACGATTCAATTTGCGGGAATAGATCTGACCTCCGTTCGATCGGCCCTGCCACAACTTGCGGGAAAAATGAGACAAAATTGATATAATCAACAGGCCCAATCGGTTGCTTTTTCTTGCTCGTAAATGAATCAACTACAAAGGCAACCATCTGGAAAGTGTAGAAAGAAATCCCTGGTGGAATTGCCCCCGAACCTGGAATTCCTTTCCAACTTTCGGCTACTCCCGGCAGCACCAATCCGATAACGCTTTCGACAAAGAAGTTGACGTACTTAAAATAAGCGAGAATTGCAATATCAATTACAACTACAGCGGTAGCGATCGCTTTCGCTTGCCACCCCTGACGGCGTAACATAAAGTACACCATCACGTAGTTGAAGATAATTTCAAAACAAAAGACAGCAAAGCTGGTGCGGCTAGCATTCACAAACAGCATCAGCGAGAGTACCATCAAGCCGATGCTGTCAAAAAAGTTGCGCCACAAGTTCAATGACTTGGCGATATACCGTATCGTGAAAAATGGGATGCCAACCAGCAGCAGCACCCACCAGAAGGAAAAATCCGAGAAGTTCAATTAACTTCCTCCCTTGTCCAAGCGAAAATAATCGAGGCAGAGCCTCTAATATCTCGTTCCCAGGCTACAGCCTGGGAACGAGGTGTGGGAGGCTCTGCCTCCCTTAACCGATCAAATGTTCTAACGACCACCTTTGAAGAAACCGCCCCAACCTTTTTTAGCTGGTTCTTCGGTTTTGGTACTAGCAGTTACTTCAATTTTTTCTGCTTCTCCACCCACGTTTAAAGCCGAAACATCGCACTCGTTAACCAAGTATTGGGCCGCTTTTTCAATCGTCGAATGATCCCAGAACAAGGTATCGGGAAGTTCGGCAGAAAGCCAGTCTTCCAAGTCGCCAACGAGGGTGACGGCATCGATCGAATCTAGTCCGTAGCGTGTCAAAGGTTCGCTGACATTAATCGACTTGGGATCTAGGGAAAGATTTTGAGCGATTTTATCAACGAGCCAGGTTTGAATTGCTTCTACAGGAGAGGTTACCATATCGCTAGGCTTGGAGCTGGAGTTCTGAAGCTGCATTCGTTTTATCCTTTTGTGTTTCGGTTTTTGCTAGTTGGAACGGAACGATCGAGAACATTTTGTCCTCATTGTAAAGCTTGACCAATTCTTGGGCTACGTTTTCAACATAAACCGGCGAAATTGTCAAGTTTTGCCAGGGTCGGAATGACCGCAAGAGTCTCGCGAGACTCAGTACCAACCATTCACCTTTGGCGAAAAA
>DNGJ01000411.1:4136-5226 GCA_003486305.1 Cyanobacteria bacterium UBA11371 | reverse complement strand
TTCTCCCCAGCATAAAGTTCCTCGCTTGCCGTGCCCCGACCAATGATTCAGATACACCCGGATTTGATATAACGCACCATTGCCGATTCACAGCTTGTTGGATGGCAAGCGCGGGATTCTGTTCTAAACTTAACTCGCTTCTGAAACCAGACGTAGTAAAAAACCATCGGCATTGAAACTCCAGGGACGTTCAGAGCTAACAATTTCTAAAGTTTCCTCGCGGTAGCGATACAACAGATCGTTACCTGGACGACCGTTAGCATCTTTGTACGTCAGTTCAACCGCATCAGAACCAAACCATTTGACATCAATGACTGTAACCAACTGGTTGGTTAATATACCTTTGACGCTGGCTCCTTTAGTTAAATCTTCTAATCGCATCATCAACTACGCACCTACAAGCTATCCGGATCGACGTTCAATTCTCGCAGTTTAGCTGCTAATTTTTCTGCTCTTTCCTCCGCCTGCTGTCGTGCTTGAGTTTCTTGCTGAAGCGCCTCCGCCAACTCCTCAAGAAGCAACAATTTCTCTCCCGTATCCTCTCGATAAAAACCAATCAATTTACCCTCGATAGCCAAACGCAACTGTAACGGTTCGCTGCGACTATCGGTAATCGTTTCGTAAGTTTCTCCTCGCAGGCGATATCCTTGTAATTGTTGAGAAATCCACTCGCCTTTGGGGTCAAACAACCAGTATTCTTTGACGCCCAAACTTTCGTACAGGGTTTTTTTGAAACTTTTATCTTGATCTTCAGTGCCTTTGGAAGTCATCTCGAAAATCACCGACGGCACTTGACCTTCTTCCCAGATTTTGTAATTATCTCTTCCTCCCGGTTCCACATCAAAAATTACCATCACGTCAGGCGCAGTTCGCAATCTGGGGAATCCTTGCGAATAGTACAAGAATTGATTGCCCAATACAGTTGCCCGACGGTCTTTCAAATATTGTTTGAGGACTTCCAGAGTAGTCAACAAAGCATAGAGATGGTCGTAAGTTTCTGCCACGGGTTCTCCATCAGCACTGGGATAGAATATTTCCGATTCGGTTGGCGGTAAAACAGCAGTCATAGGGAATTTTAGATTTTAGATTT
>DNGJ01000411.1:0-3871 GCA_003486305.1 Cyanobacteria bacterium UBA11371 | reverse complement strand
GGATTTGGGATTTGGGATTTTAGGTGCGTTAGCGACAGCGTAACGCACCCTACGTAATTTTATTTTATAGCCCGCGAAGGCGGGCTTTGTTTGTGTAGATCCACCCTTAAGGGTGGAATTGCCTAAATTCCCAACTTTTCTAACACGGGACGAGTAGAAACAATATGTTTCTCTAAACCGAGTTGCTTCGGTTCAATTCCCAATGCTAAAGCGACTAATTGAGGTAAATGCAGCACAGGTAAACCCAATTTACGCTCAATTACCTTTTCCACTTCTGGTTGACGAGAATCCAAATTCAGGTGACACAAAGGGCAAGGAGTCACCATACAATCTGCCCCCGCAGCAATTGCATCTTGAATATGCATTCCTGCCATTTTAAAGGCTTGATTCGTGGCATAACTCGAAAGAGGCCAACCACAGCATTGAGTGCGTCCCCGATAATAAACTGGCGTCGCTCCTACTGCTCGGAAAACATTTTCCATCGATTCTGGTTGATAAGGATCGTCAAAGGGGATTGACTTTTGGGCGCGGAGGATGTAGCAACCGTAAAATGCCGCACACTTGAGATTGCTTAATTTACGGGTGACTCTTTTTTGCAGTGCTTCTAAGCCATAATCACCCACTAAAGCCCACAGCAGGTGTTTGACTTCGCTGCTACCGCGATAAGGCGAACAACTTTCTTTCTGCAATAAACCGTTAATCTGTTCGAGGTAAGCTGGATTTGTTTCTTGAGCTTCCTTGAGGCGTTCGTCTACATTGCCGATGACGCCCTGACAGGTGCTGCAATGAGTCAATAAGGGTAAGTTGAGTTCTTCCGCCAAGGCAATATTGCGGGCATTGACGGTATCTTCTAACAGCTGGGATTCTTCTTTAAACGTGCCAGAACCGCAACAAGAAGCTTTTTTGAGTTCGATTAATTCAATTCCCAGCGCTTGGGTGAGGGCGGCGGTGGATTGGTAGAGTTCCCGGCAAGCGCCTTGTGCTACACAACCGGGAAAATAAGCATATTTGAGATCCATTTGTCAAGTGTCAGTAGTTAGTGGTGTAGGGGCGGATTTGACCAGCCATCAAAGCAATAATCGACAATTGTTTTAAAGCCGCCCCCAGTCAGTTGTCAGCAATAGGCGATTCTGACACTGACTCTGCTACTATCATCGCGCGCAGACCGGAGGTGGAACTGGAAAGAACAATAAAGGATAAAATTTGCTCCCCTGCTCCCCAACAGGGGCGGGTTTAGTTCAATTGTCTCAAAGAGTTTTAAGATTATTGGTAAAACCCGCCCCTACAGCGCTACCCTGCTTACCTGCACCGGGTGCGCCATCCCCGTGTCACTCAGAAAACTGACTACCGATCGAGGAGAGCGATCGCATCTTCAGATAAGATTAAAAAATGCTTAGAACTTCAAAACCTTGTAAGCAAGTTCGAGCAACCGCCAAGAGGAATTGTCATGAGCCAACAGGATACATTTGATCGAGTCCAAAAAATTGTCGCCGAGCAATTGGGTGTTGATGCCGCTGAGGTCGTCCCCCAAGCCAATTTTGCCAACGATCTAGGGGCAGATTCCCTGGACACGGTAGAACTGGTAATGGCTCTAGAAGAAGAATTCGATATCGAAATTCCCGACGACGCCGCCGAAAAAATGATGACCGTGCAAGAAGCGGTAGACTATATCAACGGTAAAGTAGCAGCCTCGGCCTAAGCGAGGTGCTTCGACTAGAGCATCGGGGCTAGGGCAAAAACGGGGATATTACTAACAAAGATTAAATCCCCATATTCGCTAACCCCTACTTTTTAACTTCTAGTCTTTCTCTAGTCCAAGCGTCCCTAGTCCTTGTGCCCCTAGTCCCTATTTTGTTCTGCGTTCTGGGTTTGGAAGCCCGTTTAAGCGACGAAACATGACAGATTTTGAACGTAAGCGCGTTGTTGTTACTGGTCTTGGCGCGATTACACCGATTGGCAATACCTTAGCCGAGTATTGGGAAGGTTTGTTAAGCGGACGCAACGGTATTGGCCCGATAACGCTATTCGATGCGTCCCGGCACGATTGTCGCATTGCTGGCGAAGTGAAAGGATTCAGCCCCCACGATTACATGGATCGCAAAGATGCAAAGCGCATGGATCGGTTTGCTCAATTTGGGGTAGCTGCTAGCAAGCAAGCGATCGCAGACGGGCAGTTTGTCATTAACGAACTGAACGCAGAACAGGTCGGCGTTATTATCGGTACCGGCGTCGGCGGTCTGAAAGTCTTGGAAGACCAGCAAGAAGTCTACCTGACTAAAGGCCCCTCTCGGTGCAGTCCGTTTATGATTCCGACGATGATCGCCAACATGGCGGCAGGCTTGACAGCAATCCACATCGGTGCTAAAGGCCCCAATAGCTGCACCGTAACCGCCTGCGCGTCGGGTGCAAATGCCGTAGGCGATGCGTTTCGCTTGATTCAAAGTGGGTACGCCCAAGCGATGATTTGCGGCGGCACGGAAGCAGCCGTCACGCCGTTGGCATTAGCCGGATTTGCCGCGTCGAAAGCACTTTCGACACGCAACGATGACCCCGCCCATGCGTCGCGTCCGTTTGACCGCGATCGCAATGGCTTCGTGATGGGCGAAGGTGCGGGAATTTTACTGTTAGAAGAATTAGAACACGCCCTAAGTCGCGGCGCTCGCATCTACGCCGAAATCGTCGGCTATGGGATGACCTGCGACGCCTATCACATGACCGCCCCGGTACCGGGTGGAGAAGGCGCGGCTAGGGCCATGCAAATGGCGATGAAGGATGGTGGGATAACTCCAGAACAAGTGAGTTACATCAACGCCCACGGTACCAGCACGCCAGCAAATGACGTCACCGAAACGAAGGCAATTAAAAAAGCCCTGGGAGACGCCGCGTATAAAGTGGCAATTAGTTCTACCAAATCGATGACCGGGCATTTACTCGGCGGATCGGGAGGAATTGAAGCCGTTGCAGCAGTAATGGCGATCGCAAACGACCAACTTCCCCCCACGATTAACCTGGAAAACCCCGATCCAGAGTGCGATTTGGATTACGTCCCCAATCACAGTCGCGCCCAAAAAGTCGATGTGGTACTGTCTAATTCTTTCGGCTTCGGCGGTCACAACGTTACCCTAGCGTTTAAGAAATATAGCCAGGGATAGTCTTAATTTGACGATTTGAGCTTTGAAAAGCGGGAAAAGTTCGGAAAATCAAAGAATATCCCGCTTGACAAATTTCCCTTGAATGTGAAATTCCGCCAAGGTGCTTGTGAAGAAAAAGCTCAGGGACGGGAAAACCCGATTTTGCAGATTAAATACTCGGAAAAAACCTTGGTTTCTCTTGACTTAACTTTTTCTTTACAAACCAACCGGCAAATTGAAATTGCTTATCTTTGCTCCAACAAAGTTCTTGCCCATTGATCTTCCTAATGGGATGATTAGTATGGGATATCATGTAGGGTCAATCCAGAGTACCCCAATACCAGCTAATACCAAATCGGCTTCGATCGCCCCATGTCTTGCGACTGGTAATAGGTAAACAGTTGCAGGTCATAGGCTTTTGCCATTGTGACCCGCGATTTACAACTAAAAACCAGCAAAATTCAGAGGGTATAAGAAAAAGTTTGGTGTTAGATAAAAAGTTTTGACCGTTGTAAAGAAGAAGGAATTATGGCTGTTGCAACTCAATCGCTTGAGGAACTTTGCATTAACTCGATTCGCTTTTTGGCAATAGACGCAGTCCAAAAAGCGAATTCCGGTCATCCGGGGCTACCAATGGGCGCGGCGCCGATGGCGTTTGTCCTCTGGGATCGCTTTATGCGATATAACCCGAAAAATCCCAAATGGTTTAACCGCGATCGCTTTATCCTGTCTGCCGGACA
>DNGJ01000572.1 GCA_003486305.1 Cyanobacteria bacterium UBA11371 | reverse complement strand
AAGATCAATTGTCTCAAGCAGCAGCTGAAAAAACAGCCCAAGCGGAAAGCTACGCAGCTTTGCAACAAGAATCGGCGGCGCGAGGTGAGACGATTAGCAATTTAAATCAACAAATTGCGACGTTACAAAATCAATTGGATGAACGAGTAGCGGCGGCGACATCTCAAGCAGAAAGTTATGCAGCCCTGCAACAGCAATCCTCGGCACAAGGCGAAACTATTGCCGCCCTGCAACAGCAGTTAGAGCAACAATCTGCCGCAGCGATTGCTCAACAAGAAACCTATAGTAATTTGCAACAGCAATCAGCGGCTCAGTTGGAAAAAATCGCCGATTTAAACCAACAAATTGCGGTTCTCAAAAATCAATTGCAACAGCAATCTTCCGCTGAAGCAGAAGCGATCGCTACTTTACATCAACAAATAGCCGACTTACAAAACAAGCTAAACGAGCAAAGTCATGCTCACAAAGCCCTGACCGAAAACAACGAATTGCTTAAGCAAGAGTTGGCAAAATATGCTCAGCGCATCATCGATTTAGGGCAGCATGTAACCGAGCAAAACTCAGTTGCTGCAATTGGCGAAGCCTATCTCAATAAGTGGCGGTATCGCAATTTTTCTAGCTAGTAACGCAATTTGCTAGTTATAAACTTGCTAATTGCTAATTGCTAATTGCTAATAGAGAATTTTTACTTACACGCCATTAGCTGCTATGCATGAGTTAACTAGCAACTTGAGTTATTACTTAAATCCAACCCAAGTACAAGATCTATCGCCGTTTAAAATGAATTACTTGATCCAAACGCCCTAACGAACTGACTGCGGATTCGCGCACGTAAGAGTCAACTGATTCGTCTTGAGTTAATCCTGTAAGAACTTCTACCGCGCGTTCATCTCCAGAAGAACCGAGTGCGTTGACAATCGCTACCGCCACTGCCACATTATCCGTTGTTTTCAGCGTCTCTACCAGAATATCAAAAGCAGGTTCGCCAATTTCTCCCAAAGCCATCACGGCGGCGATGTGGACAACGGGATTGGGGTCATCGATCGCGGTTTTTAGTCCTTGAATGCCTTGATCTGGAAAGGTAACATCGGGATGATTTACTGCTATTTGTGCCAGTGCTTTAGCGCAGCTACCCCGAACGGTGACGTTATCGCTGTTGAGCAAGGATTCTACTATCAATGGTACGGCATCGGCACCAATTATCCCTAACGCGACTACTGCTGCGCGACGATAGGTGACATCTTCGTTATCCAAAACGCTCATCAGACGCGGAATCGTTGTTTCGTCGCGGATTTCGGCTAATTCTATCATTGCCCGTTTCCGCAAGTTGGGATTGGGGTGTTTGAGTTGTTCAAATAGGGTGTCTTGAGTCATGAGAAGATTTTAGAGTTTAGATTTTAGATTGAAAATCTGCTTTGGCGCGAACTAGCCAATCTGGGTCATTGGCGGCGATTTTATGACTGCTGGTATCTCCCAGTTTTTCTAATGCCATTAAAGCAGTATATTTCAAATCCCAAATTTTAGTTTCCAGACAGGTTTTGAGGGGTTCAATCGCGCGTTGATCGCCGAGTTCGCCTAGTGCGATCGCAGCGGCGGCGCGAGACTTCTGAAACTGAGGTTGGCGATTGTCCAGCGCTTCGATTAATAGGTTATATGCGGGAGCGTATTTCAACCAACCAAATAGTTTCATGACGTGGTAGTGAGCGCCATAGTCATTGTATGCTTCTTCGGCATACGTCGCGAGTAAAGCTGCTGGTGCTGCTTCTGGGTAAACTTCCAACAATGTTTTAGTCGCGAGGTAGCAGCGTCCGAAATCGGTTTGATATAACTCGCGGATCAAAAACTCTAAGCTGGGGGTTTGATCGTAGACATGTACTAAGTCAAGGTCATTGGGATGGTCGCGCAGAACTTGTTCTAAACTCGGTTGAATATCTGCAAAACTAATCTTTCCTGCGGGTATCCCAGCTTCCCCCATCAATCGAATTCCTCGCAGGCGAAACACCAGGGAAACCGGACAGCGAGCAATGTTAGGAATTGCCGCATAATATTGACAATCGATTAAGTCTTGAATGCAGCCGCGTCGGGCATTAACATTCGAGTGTTGCAGCAGCGCTACCACATTTTCCATTACAGCATAGTCGCCGGTGAATCGGTAAACTGCTGACATGGCAGCACTAGCAATCGTTTTGTCATCATCATCGACAAATTTACGAATTCGATCCAGCGCTGGCTGATAATTCAACTTTGCCAATGTATGAATAATTACCCGATAAATTTGCCCTGGTTTTTCCAATAATTGAGCAATTTCCGCTAAAATTTCTGGGTCTTGCGTGCCGATTTCTCCAATCGCCCAGACAGCCGTTTCCACGGTGTAACAATCATCATCTGCCAGACAAGTTTGAATCGCGGGTAAGGCTAAATTTGTCTGTAGTTTTCCCAATGATTTAACCGACTCGCGTCGGACGATGCGGTTATCTAGGGAAGGTTCGGTGTTGTGTATTGCCCTAATCAGAGCATTAATCGATGCTTCGGTGGGGAAGTTGGCTAAATGGGAAGCTGCGATGTAGCGAGAATCATCTTCTCCGAGTTGATCGAGGGGTTTATCTAACAGAGCGATCGCTTCTGCTTCTGTTAGATTAAAAAGATTCCGAAAGCGCTTATCCATGTAGCAATTCCTCCACAAACATAAACCTGGGGACTCTTAAAACAATACTTAACCCACTTTGGCAAAGCACTATTCTAAGAATCCCCAGACTCGATTAGCCTAACTTCGCTCGGCGATTCGAGATATTTAACTCATCTTACGACAGAGAGTTAATTGCATAGTCGAGCAGTGCATTGTATTCTACCAATGCTTGAGCAGACATATCGCGAGGAGCGCAACCACGATTGCGAGCAAAGCTCAGTGCTTCAACGTAGGGAGCGGTGGGCAGACCCAAAGCGCGATATACTTCACGCTGTCCGGCAATACCCCACTCATCCAGAGGACCAGTACCGCCAACAACTAGGCAATATTGGATCAAGCGCATGTAGTGCTTGATGTCGCGCAGGCATTTGGCTTTGTAGGTATCGGTGGAGTTGGCTTCACCAGCATTGTTCAGGTAGGAATACTTTCTGATGCAAGCATCGTAAGCTTCTTGAGCTACTTGGTCGAGGTTGTTAGCCAGCTTTTCAGCAGCTTCCAGACGAGCAGCTGAGCGTTGGATAGAACCTTGAACCGATTCTAGATCGGAGGTTGTGGGGAAACGACCTGCCGCATCAGCAGCAGCAATAACAGTGGTAACAACGGATTTCATCTCTTAAATCTCCAAAGTTGATTTTGTACTATGAGCTTAGTTTCAATCTTCCTGAGCGAATTGCGCTTAGCAATTGACTAGCTCAGAGCCGAAATCACGCGATCGAAGTAGCTGGAAGCTTCAGCAACTAGGTTAGCGCAACGATCTTCTACCACTGGAGCGCCCATCTTGCGGAGCCTAGCGCCTGCGCGAGCTTCGCTGGGGGTGTCTTGGATGTGAGCAGCAGCTTGAGCCTTCATGATCTGAACGGCACGCACGGTGGAGGTGGTAGGAACGCCCAATGCAGCGTAGGTTTCCTTCAAACCGTTGAGGCAGCGATCGTCTAGAACAGAAGCGTCGCCAGCCAACAGAGCGTAGGTTACGTAGCGTAAGATGATTTCAGCATCGCGCAAGCAAGCAGCCATGCGACGGTTGGGGTAGCAGTTACCACCAGCTTGGATCAAGCCTTGGTTTTCGCAGATCATTCCAGCTACAGCGTCAGAAACCATACAGCTGGCGTTGCTAGCGATCGCGTTTACTGCGTCCAAACGCTTGTTACCTTCAGCAACAAAAGCTTTTAAAGCACCCAGGTCAGATACACAAGAAGTGCTGGTATCTGCCGTTACAACGGCTCTGGAAAATGCGTCGAGCATTGAACTCTCCTAATTTCTGTAAGTTTTATCTTGTCTTCACCAAGACACTCTTGAAGATAAAAGAAGAGGCAGGCAACCGTCTCAGTTATGAGAAACAAAGTAATATTCTGTAACAAATTTTAAGCCTAAGAGCCTTGGTTAAGTGGCTGGAAGGCTCAAATTTTAGGACGCCTGGGGCAGGCTACGAGATCGCAGCAACAATCCCGATTTCTCAGAACGCCCTGCCTTAATTGCTGGATTTTCTGGAATTCTGACCGACTATAACTCCTTCTTCATCAGGTGCTTAATCACATTATCCTTAATCATCAGCTGCCGCATGACTTCCAACAGGTAACCTTGAGCCTGTTCCTGACTCAGTCCTTTGACCTGCTGCTCATAAGCCTTCAGGTTAAATTGTTGCTCTAAGCTAAGTCCAACAGGAAATTCCATTATCTTTGCCTCAAATCGAGTTGGTTGGTTACAGGTGAGAAAGCGAATGGGGTTTTATTCAAGCTGGAATCGCGATTTTGTTGAATGGCATCCCTGACGGTGAGTGGGTTGAGACTTAATTATTAACTAGAGTAACAAATGCTTGACAAAATGTCTAGTATGCCTATCGAGTTAAGTTCGAGGATGAACGCGCACTGGTGGGCAGTAAAAGCTTTATCATCAGAAAGAGTTGAAAACAGAGGCTTGGAGGCTGGGATTAAGTGATGGACGCAATGGAGTTTTTTCAACAAAGTGCTGGCAGGTGGCGATCGCAGCGCACAACCCATCACCTTGCCTTCAAACGTTCTGAGGTGGGTGAGTCGGAAATTCAGGTGGATGCTTTGGCGGCGGACGATCCAGAAATCGTTGCCCTGTGCGAATTCCATCAAATAGATGGGAATTTGGCGATTGGGGGTTGTCGCGTCACCTGGGGTGGTTCAATGGGTTGGGATCAAGAGGGAGAAAATCACGAAGGCAAGACGGTATTTGCCCTCGTACCCGATGCAGACAATCCCCGTCAAGGTCGGTTACTCCGCGACAGAGGTTATGCCGAAATCGTGCCGGTAGTGGGTCAATACCACATGGATGAGGACGGAGGATTGGTTTTGATCACCGAATACGACACCATGAGTTCGGAGGAGCGTTTTTGGTTTGCCAGTCCGGATTTGCGGATGCGAAGCAGTACGGTAAAACGCTTCGGCGGATTCAGCACGGCGTCATTTTGTACTGAAAGCCGCATCGGAACAGACTTGGCGAGTAAAAAGGAAGCCCATCCTGTAGCTGTTGCCAGTGGAGATGTGACCCCTGCAAAAGCTCAGGAAGCGCTGCAAGCCAAACAAGATGCTTCTAGACAATATTTCTCTTTCCTGGGTTGGTGAGCAATAGTCATAGGATTGATGCTGAAAACCGTGGAGTAGAGTATTTGCGGGGGATGCAAAACCTGCTGCCCGATCCGGGGATGGTGGACGTGATGGGGAACCTGCGCGATCGCTCGCTCATCTGCACCTTTCTCGGCGAAAATATTGATGCGGTAAATGCCGATCTGCGACGCTGTCTAGTTACCTGCCATGATTGTTTTCACCCCCAACAGCGTCGCCCGATGCAAATCTTTGCCGTTCCCTTGGCACTCAAGTTTGGAGTAGATGGACTGTGCCACCTCTCACAGAGTGCGATCGCTATCCTAGTCGATGTAGGTCGTCTGGCGCGAAAGGATTGGTTACGCCTCGTCGCCCATGAATACGCCCACGCTTATCTCAACAGTCCCGGTCACGGTCAGGAGTTTGCAGCGGTTCTTTGCCATCTCTGTTTAGGTTTGGGGCTAGAACCCCCTCCAAATCAGATAAACTCGATCTTGCAAAGTTGGCCTCCCTACACTCCAGCGCTAGATCCCCTGGCATTTTGGCGAGGCGAAAGGGAATTTACCACCGGGTACACTCAAAACCAGTTGAGGAATCATTCCTGGCACTGATACTCATCGGTGGCGGATGCATTCAGCCAAAACGTGCCAAAGTGATGTCAGTCCCCCGACATGGAAGCCTTACAGAATCTAGGTTTTGTCTGGATATTAAGAAGCTTAACGTTTTATCAGGTTACTGAGAATTCTGGTACGCTTTGCCCTTATGATGAGGAAAATTTGTAAAGTTTCGTAAGAAGGAAGTTTTTAAACGTGGCTATTCCCCTGTTAGAGTATGCCCCTTCGTCGCAAAATGCTCGGGTTGCTGCCTACGAAGTTCCGGGCGACGAACAGCCCAGGATCTTCTCGACAGACAACATCCTGTCTCCGACTGACATGGATAACCTGATCGAAGCGGCTTACCGCCAGATCTTCTTCCATGCGTTTAAAGCGGATCGCGAGCGCTTTTTGGAGTCGCAACTGCGCAACGGACAAATCACCGTCCGCGAGTTCATTCGGGGATTGTGCCTGTCCAATACCTTCACCAAGAGCTTTTATAACCTCAACAGCAACTACCGCTTTGTTGAGCATTGCGTACAGAAGATTCTGGGACGGGATGTTTACAGCGATCGCGAAAAAATCGCTTGGTCGATTGTAGTAGCAACCAAAGGTCGCGCAGGCTTGGTCAATGACCTGATCAACAGCCAAGAGTACCTGGATAACTTCGGCGACAACATCGTTCCTTTCCAACGTCGTCGCGTTCTGCCCTCTGGTGCTAGCGAGCTGCCTTTCAACATCAAGTCTCCTCGCTACAACGAATACTACCGTGGGAAACTTGGCTTCCCGCAGATCATCTGGCAAACGTCTGTGCGTCGTTACACTCCACCCGACAAGCAAGCCAAAGCAGGCGATCCATCGCTGTATGTGGCAATGGCTCGGAGTATCAATGCTCAAGGCAATCCCCCACAACGTGTCTCGCCATACAACATCGACTACGAAAGCAAAGTGCCTTATCGCAAGCGCTAAGCAGGGCTAGCGATCTGGTAAGCGGAAGGTAAACTAACGCTAACCATGCAAAACATAGGAGTCGGAATTCAGGTTTTAGGGTTCAAGAAATAGTTTTTTGAATCTTAAGTTCTGAAATCCGGCTCCTTATTAATAATTCGCTAAAAATTTCGAGCATAAAAAACATAAAAAGTGTAAGCTAGTACGCTTCCACCTGTAGCGATCAAAGCTAAAGCTGACGGAACCAAAGGCACCCAACCTCCTAGCATTAATAAACCCAGGCACAATCCATATAACAGGCAAATAGCGCCACAGGTAGCAATCCCCAAACGCAACACCGAAGAGTTGCGCCACGCGAGTACGCCGCCAATCGCAGACCAGCACCAAATCCACAGCAATTCGCACCATTTGGGCCATACCCATAGTAATGGTCTGCGATCGCGCACCGCACTCAGAATCTGACTGGTCATATGCGCCTGCACCACCACCCCCGGTATTGACTTATGAGGCCAGCGACCTGCACTATAAGGGGTAGACCAATAATCGTGAAAGCTTTCGGCAGTTGTGCCGATTAAAACGATGCGCGATCGCACTTGCTCGGCAGTAATTTTATGATTAATAACATCGCTCAATGTAACTTGTGTCGCTACTGAATCCGTCGCGCGCCAGTTGAGCAATACTTGATAACCCAAATTATCAATTCCGTGATAACCCCCGCTGTTAGACTGCAAATTTTTAAACGTAACAGTACCGATTTGCCAGTCTTTTTCCGGCGTAAGTTTAGCCTTGATATTATAATCGGCTAGGTATCGAGTTGCTAACCGAAAACTAAAAGATTTATCGGTATTGCAAGGGGATGCATCAGCCATTGCGAGTAAATGACGGCGGAGAATATTATCGTGATCTCGCACAACATCGCTAAAACCCAAGCGTTTAATTGGCACTTCGGGAGGCGGTGCGACGCCGAAATTTTTGTCATCCTCGCTGACTTTGCAAATTGCGATGAAGCGATCGCTGTTTCTCATCCAAGTCGCTAATTTTTGCTCATCTGCTTTTACCGCTTCCTCGCGATAGATATCTAAACCGATGACGCGGGGTTTGAACTGCTCCAATTTTTCGATCAATTGAGCTAAAGAACGATCCGATAGAGACGCGCCGCCTCTTTCTTTGGGGGGTTGACTGCGGACATCTGCTTCTGTGATGGTAACGATGAGAATGCGCGGATCTGGTGCTTCCTGGGGACGCGATCGCATCACCGCATCAAAAGCTTGCAATTCCCAAGGTTGTAAAAATCCGAGAGCGCGCATCCCCGCGATCGCGGTAGTTACTACCACTCCCGCTATAAAAATTGCCGGAATTATCCGTCGAAAAGGCAATACCTTATTATAGTAATTACTACCACTTTGAGGCCAAACTAGCGACTTTTCGGCTGGATTTTGACAAATCGCTGGTAACCAACTGGCACAGGGAAATTCTCCTTCCAAACCCTGCAATCTTTCCCCCGCTTCCCGCACCGCCAAATACAAAGATTCCCCACTCGAAAATGCTTCTAGAAAGTGCTTCAAAAATTCTTGAGCCACCAAATCTGGCACTGGTTCCCGCATCACAATCATTTGCGGAATATGCAAAGGGGCCAAATCTTGCGCCAATCCTAACCCTTCACAAGAGTTGAAAATAGCTAAGCGAAGACCCCGTTTAATCGCAGCTTTCAAACCATTTTTTAACTGAGAAATTGTTAAACTATCAGTTTGATTAATATAAAACCGCCCCCTCTCCTCGTTCCCAGGCGGTAAGCCCGGGGAACGCAAATCATCAGGCTCCGCCTGACAAGGTTCCATCGAACTATGTCCGGCAAAGAAAAGAATATCCCACCCTTGTTTATCCCACAACCAGCGATCTAACTCTTGTCGCGAAGGCTCTACCAAAAAAACCGTTTTAGCTCCCGGTAATTGCTCCAAAATTACCCGATCTTTTTGAACATCAATTCCTAAACTATTGCCTAAAACCGCTAAGATTCGGATTAATTTTACATTTGATTTACCAGATAATTTAACTGGTTCAAATTCCCTAGCACTTAAGCCTACTACCGCATTGGGATAATCCTCAAAAAAATCCCACAAATGCCAGGGAATTTGCCTCACCCAGTTATCTTCGGTTTGCAGAATCACCCGAATTTCATCCGTGGTAGCTAATTTCGTGCGTAACTTTTGGTCGATATTGCGAAATGGCTCAGATTTAAGCCAAGAATTAATCCGATTTTGTAACTCATCGCATAAATTACTGAACTCAACAGAGGAAAAATGGGTAATATCTTCCTCATCTATTTCGATTTCTTCCTCAATACCCCGGCGACGCCAACCAAAACTGGGATAGAAAGACTCATAGAGCAACCTATAGAGCAACTGCCAACGTCTATAGAGTTGAATCAACTCAGCTGCGGGAGGTAAACTTCCCGTACATTGGAGAGGTACGGGGTTACCATCCTCAGATAACTGAGCTGTCACCGAAGGAAAACCTTTAAAAAAATCTCCCTTTCCCAGGTTCAATATAACTAACTTACCCATCGTTGTTAGCTTACTAGAGAGGAAAGCACAAAATCTTCTTTTATACTGACATCACCTAGTGCAACTTGGATAGTGAAACCTTTTCCCGCAGGAGACTTAAATCGTTTGAGTTGAATGTAGTTATCCTGGCTTCTTGATTCGACTTCTTGGAGAGTTACTCCCGACTGAGAAAGCAAACCTAATTTCAGATTTGGTGGCAGATAAGTTTCTCCTTTAGCTGGATACAGTTGCACGCGGATATTGACTTTTTGATCGATCTCTGGCGTCAGACCAACTAACAGCATGACGGCATTGCCTTTGATATCAATTCCTAAGTCAATTAGCTTTAACCCCTTGACAGAAACATCGTTTAATGCCGCATCTGTTCTGAACTGAAAGGCTAAAGTTTCCCGTTGCGTGCCTAATATTGTCTCAACAGATTGCCACCCGGCATCAAAGATATTTTGAAACCATAAGCTTAAATTGTTTGCTTTTGGTTGGCTGGGTGCAATGTTTTGGTTTGCCAGTCGAAGTTGATATAATTGTTGGCGAGTTTCGTCATTGGCTACGATTGACGCCCACTGTTCAAAGGATAAATCAAGTCTGGGTGAATAATCGATCTGGTGACTCAACTGTTGGAGGATTTTTTCTGTTTGTTCTCTTGACAAAGTTGGTAAGGCTTTTACGGCTAATTTATTAGCAGGAAATAGTTCTCGCGCTACCCACATTACGTTGATGTCGGCGATTAAATCTTCTGGATCTAAAACGTAAGTTCTATCCAGGCGATCGCATCTTCCTTCTTGTTGAATTTGCTCGTGTGAAGCATATCCCCGCACCCGCATCCAGCCTGCGTCTAAATTTAAGTTTACAGCCAAATAATAACGAGCTGCCCAGTTAGCAATATCGACCCATTCTTGCGGAATCCGAAATTCCGAAAAAGCACTTTTATCGCTGGGAATTAGTACCAATCCAGTTTCCCCTAGAGTCAGTTTCGTACCGTTTACTACATCCCAAAAACTCGGCAGAGAGGCATCATTTGGCCAAATTTTAAGGGTTTCCTCTAGTTCTGGTTCTTCTTTAACCCAACGAGTAAAAGTATTTAGACATAGGCAATTAAGATACGCATTCCAACGAGAACCAGCATTAGAATAAGGTTGATTCTGGGTTTGCTGCCATGCCTTTTCCCGTTCTTGTGGCGATATATCTATCCAGATCTGTTCCGGATAAATCGCCATTAATTCATTCAAATTAAGTATCATTTTCTCTGACCCCCGATTCCGCCTTGTGTGGTTTTATCCGCAACCATTCTTCTATAAGATTAGCAATTTTATCTTGAAATAATATCGGTGAATTTACTGGAATGTTAAGTAATTTTTCGAGCTTAATATTTAGATTATCCCTGAGCGATCGCTTCACCTCTTTCTTCGGATTATATAACCCCAGAATTGGCTTTTTCTCCCGTTTTTCTTCACAACTTCTTTCTTCTATAATTCTTTCTATTAGAGAATAAACGAATCGCTTACAGTGGGATTCCAAGCATTCCTCAAAAGATTCTTTCACTCTGGCAATATCCTTTTCATCATTTAGAGAAAACTCGGGATTAATTTTATTCCATTCGCTAACAAAGTCTCTCAATAAATTTCTGGTATACCTGCTTAAATGGCGATTAACTTGATACTGCTTTTGTAATTCTGGATATTTATTTTTCATTACCGTGGCTATTTCAGTTTGGGTTAAGTTTAAACCCTGCCAGAGTTTTAGCATAGTTTGACCAGGTTCTGGTATAGATTCAAATAATCTTGATACAATTAACTGCACTTGCTCTCTTTCTTCTTCCTGCACGATTGTATCCCAAAGGGTAGGCATAGAATCGGACATAGTTTCAAAGTCTTGTAAAGGCAGGAAATTCTTAGTGCGGTAATCCCGCGCTGCTTGAGTACAGATTTGCAGCATTGCTTTAATTTTCTCCTCATTTACTGGTGTTGCTGAAAAATTTAGATTTTTCAGCCGGTCGTTGTAACAAGATGTAATTTGTTTGAGATATTCTTGATTGGGGGGCGCTAAACTTTGACTACTAAAGGTTTGCTTAACTTGATAAATTTCATCAAAACATTGCCAAGCTAGTCTGTATAAATCGATTTGCGGTTGTTTGAGTCCTGTTGATGCTAAAGCTTCTTGCAATTCTTTATTATTCAAATCTTTTAACAATCCATGTTCGGAAAACTTGACGCGCTTAGCTTCAATATCTTGTTGATAAATTTTGTCTCGGATAAAACGTAAGATAGCTGTTTTGGCATACGCTTCTAAATTAGAATTAGGGCGATCGAGGTTAAAACTTTTGAAAAGTTTTGCAGGCAGATTAGCAAACGAGCAAGCAATCTGAAAGTATTCTTCGATGGCATACTTATGCCGCAGAAAGTTATATTTTTGATGGGTTTTTTGGGCAGCCCAAATGCAAGCTTCTTGTAAGTAAGCAGATAAGTGTTTTTCGATTTTTGAAGTGGTAGTTGAAAATTGCATCGAGTGGGTGCTTTCTTGTGGGAATAATTCTCTCAAACTTTTGAGGAAGTGTCTTGTCCAAAATTCTTCTTTAGCTTCTGGATCTGACTCGACTAAACTTTTCATGTGACGTTCTAATTGGGGGTCAGCTTGCCAAGTAGTTTTTTGACCGCCCTTGTAGTCTACAAAGCGGAGAAAAGTGGAGAATTTCTGCACGATATCTTCACGTTTTTTCATAAAAGTTTCCTGTCTTTCTGGAGAGGTTGCACTATTGCTTAGTGGAAAGCTGGAGTGTTAGAGGTTGTGGCAATAAAATTGTAGTTTCATGGGGAGTTTGGGTTTGATTGCTCATGCTTCCTCAATGCAAGGGTACTACTGGTATATGGGTGTCGCGAGAGGGGGATTATGCAGGTGCGCTTGGGATAGGGGGAGTGCATAATGCGATCGCTCCCACACCCATAGAGAATATAGAAGCATCTTAGTTTTAGCCGTTGCTTACTGGTGCATAATAATGAAAAACAAACAATTTGGCCTAATCAAACCTATTTTTGCCGTTAGTTTGGCATATATCGGCTTAATCGGCTATCCCATATTAGGACTAGCACAACCCCGTAACAGTTCTGATAGCATACAAATTCGCTTTCAACAGCAGGAACAAGACGGATCGGGTCGAGGTAGACCTGGACGCCGGGGAGGAACCGGAAGTCGTGGCGACTGTCCCCCCGTAGAGGTGTCGCTAACTGCCTTAATGCCAGATAGTAATTCAGGGTCTTCGGTGGAAGCGCATCCAACTTTATGGTTTTACGTTCCCTATCAGTCGGGTGAGGTACGCGAGGGAGAATTTTCGTTGCAAGATGAACAGAATAACGATGTTTATCGCACTAATTTTACCCTACCTGAAACACCGGGTATTGTCGGTTTTAGCCTTGCAGCAGCAGCACCGTTAGAAGTTAGCAAAAAGTATCAGTGGTATGTAAAACTTTATTGTTCTGAGCAAAGATCGTCTGCTCCTGTTTTTATTCGCGGGTGGGTGGAACGGGTGGCGCTTAAACCAGAATTAGCAAGGCAGTTACAGACAGTTACTACACCAAGAGAACGCATTGCTCTTTATGCTCAAAATGGTATTTGGTATTCAGCTTTGAGCGAGTTGGCTAAACTCCGCAGAAGCGAGCCGCAAAATGCCACTCTTAATAACGATTGGGCTAATTTATTGCGCGATGTTGGGTTGGGAAATCTTGCACAGAAGCCAATTTTGGGAGAAGTAAACGTACAACAGCAGAAATCATTATGATCCAAGCCATACCCAAACCAGTGACCTTTGACGAGTTTGTCGCCTGGTATCCAGAGAACCCAGAACACCGCTACGAACTACACAACGGAGTTATCGTCGAAATGCCTTTAGGAACTGGCGACCATTCGGACGTTACGGGGTTCATCGTCGCTGAAATCAATTTTGAAATCAGACGACTGCAACTGCCTTACTCTATCCCTGGCGACTGCCTGGTCAAACCCGTCCGCAACGAGTCAGGTTATCAGCCAGACATTCTTGTCCTAGATCGAGCCGCACTGGTCAACGAACCTCGGTGGAAAAAAGAATCCGCCGCGATGGGCAGTTCTGTTCGACTGGTTGTAGAGGTCGTCAGCACCAATTGGCGGGACGATTATTTAACCAAGCTGAGAGACTACGAAGAAATGAACATTCCCGAATATTGGATCGTAGATTATCTCGGTTTGGGGGGTAAGCGGTTGATCGGCGATCCCAAGCGCGCTACCCTGTCGGTATACGAACTGGTAGAGGGAGAATATCAGGTTAAGCAGTTTAGGGAGGATGACCGGATTGAGTCGCCTACATTTTCGGAATTAAATTTGACCGCCAAGCAGGTGTTTCGGGCTGGTTTGTAATATCATTTCCGATTGCTTTGGGCATCGCACGCGGGGGGGCGGGTTTATCAAGACAATTCGCTTTTGATCGAAGATGGCTGGTACAACCCGCCCCTACAACATGATTAACTATGCCCCTACAACATGATTAACTATCAGTCCGATACAACCGGACATGATATAAAGATGCGGCGCGCGATCGCGATCGCATTTCATTATTTGCCATCAACAAAGTTAAAATTATTCAGGGCAGGATAGTGGAGCGAACCAATTACCGTTAGATGTAGGAGTGGGTGCAAAAGCTATTAGTTCCATCTCGCCTTTATCGTTGATTATCCAACCAGTCGCCTCTACAATTTGCTCCTGGAGTCCTCTGCTAGAGGAGTCCTCTGCTCCTCTGCTAGAGGAGTCGCGCGTCACCCAATTAACCGATACTGTATTATTAGCGCGCAGCAATTCGTTAGGAGAAGGTGGCAAACCTCCACGTCCGGTAACGGTAAATGAATTGCCTCGATTTGCCGGACAACCTCTGGCAATCAAGCGAGTAGGATCGACAATATTGACTGGCAATTCTATTAATCCAGAACTGGGGTCAACATCGGGTGTATTGATTTGTACGGTGCCGTTCTGAGAATTTGCACCAGTTGCAGTGATATCGCTTAAGGATGTGTTTCCGTTGCGGAATTGAGTGCCAAAAATAGCAGAACTATTAATAGTAACGCTACCACCACGTTGTTCAAGAGAATCAGCACTGATATCGCTATCTTCTGATGGGAAGGCAACGAGTAAGGGAGTAGTAATATTAATGTTGCCGCCATCGCCAGCACTAGAAGCTGTGGCAGATATTTCACTGTTACGACGCATCAACAATAAATTCCTTGCCCGTAGTTCAATATTGCCACCAGTACCGGATTCGGTTAATGCTGTAATTCTACCGCCATTGTCTAGAAAGATATAATTTGCATTGACTCGCAACGTCCCGCCATTACCTATGCCTTGATTGTTAACTTCAACTTTTGCATTATCTCTAACCCTTAATACTGGAGTGTTAATAGTCACATTTCCAGAGAAGCCACTCGGTACGGCAGGCTGTCTCAGAATTGCTGGGTAAGGGTGAATTCGAGATGAGGCACCAAGGTAATTGATCCACGGATGCTCTGGTGCAATACTACCTATCTCTACAGATTCTGTGGCATTGATCGTTATATCGCCAGCATCACCAGCAGCGTAGGCAGAACTGGTAATTCCTCCCTCCCGAATTACCAATCTAGAGGTGTTGACTGTAAGCGTGCCACCATTTCCCTCACCAAGAGAATCGCTAGAGAAACCACTAGGTAAGATAGGAGGTGGTGTCGTTCCAATCAGTTCTATATCAGCTGCATTCACCGTTACATTGCCTCCATCACCACTGCTAAAAGTTACAGACACTATATTGCCCCCATTGACAATAGCTAACCGCTGTGTTGACGCCGTGATATTTCCCGCATTTCCAGAACTGTAAGCGATAGATGCAAGCGCGCTGGCCTGAAAAGTAAAAGTAGGTGAAAACCCAATCAATTGGATAGAATCAGCGGAAACATTCAAATTACCTGCCTTACCAGAATCATAAGAGTGAGTATGTATTGACTGTCCATCCAGAATCATCAAATCCTTAGTAGAAACGACGATATATGCTCCATTTCCACTTCCAATTGTTTCACTAATTACGCTAAAAGTCTGAGATCTGCTTGGTGGATTGTTCCCACTTAATTTTATCGACCGCTCGGCATTGATGTTGATGGTTCCTCCTTGCTGCGACCCTTGATTTTGAATCCAAATTAATGAGCCATTAGTTAGGGATAAATTATTAGCCTGCACTCGAATAAACCCACCGCCACTGGCATCTGCTAAAGAACGTTGTGACATCCGAATATCTCTAAAGTTTTGTACGCCTTGATAGCTCAGAGTAAAGCCTTGAGAAATTAAATTGAGGCTGACTTCTCCCCCATCAACACTACCTAATTCAATCCGTCCTTGCTCAGCCGTTATAACACCGTCCACTAAGTTTATATCGCCGCCAACCAAAGCTAAAGTTTTTCCAGGTAGCACTTGCAGCCCTGTTAAAGTATTACCTCTGATAATTGGTCCGAATATGGGGTGAGGATCGGATAAATCGTATCCTGTACCTTGCACTTGAATGCTGGCGGGATTCTGTCCGAATTGCAAGCCAATGGGAACGTTAATTGTCAGTAAAGGTGCTGTTTGGGGATTGGTGGCGCTGAACTGAAAATTATCGGCAAAGTTGATGCTATTCGCTGTGGTAGCTAAAAACGAACCACCAATGTTTAACCTGGCATTCGGCCCAAAAATAATGCCATTGGGGTTAAGCAGAAATAAGTTAGCAACACCGTTAGCTTTAATTAAGCCATCAATATTAGATATTGAGTTACCTGTAACCCGGCTGAAAATGTTTTGAATATCAATAGCGTTGTTGAAGAAGGCGGTGCGACCTGTAGGGACGGAAAAGTCTTTGAAGCTGTGGAACAGATTTGTCCCGGCGGTGGTTCCTCCTTCAATAACGGTGGTATTTCCCTGTTCTGTTACTCTGGAATTGACTGGTAGGGTAGCATCGGGGACGATTTCTGCTGCTGTTGGGTTGGAGATGTATAAAAACAACAGCGTGCTACTGTTAAAAAGCCAGAATGGATATGGGGGAAATTTCATAAACTTTAGATGCGATCGCAAGTTTTTTTAGTCTTTTTAGTATACAGTAATGAATTGGGTGAATTGAGCGATCGCTCTCAAAGCAGTTGATAGCAAAATCAACTATTTCATATCGATTCCGGTTACATCTGATATCATGTCCGGTTGCATCCGTAGTTGAGCCGGGGCGGGTTTATTTATCCTTGGCGCTGCGCTCAAAGATCTCTCGTAAAACCCGCCCCTACAATATCAAAAATTATACACAACGAATGCAGACTTTTTGCCAAAATCCTGTTTGTGGTAGGGACACGGCATCAACAGACTTTGTTCTTAACTCGAAGGCTTTCTGCCGCCGTGTCCCTACAAACAATTTTAATCATTTAGACGCAACCGGAAGCGATATCATTCCTGTATAAAAGCCTCTGTCTCACGGCAAACTGACGTTTTACCTAACGAGAATCTGGGTTCGACAGGTTCGTTGGGGAGGGGTTGATCGAACTGGATGAGGTTTGCGATCGCGTCAGCTGTTGGAGCAACTTTTCGAGTGTCTAAACTTTCAAGATATTGAATTGCGTATTGAGCCGTTCCAAAAGTTTTCGCATATCCTCTTCCTTCCATGATGCTGTTCTATTTGTCTAATGGGTGAAGGTTTAGTGGATTTATGCAGCGATCGCAATTTTGTTACTCTCTTTGTACTAGAAGAATGCTTGATTACAGCGGTTTTCAATTGGGTGCAACACAACATTGTCGGGACACGGCATCCGAAAACCTTTGATCTGGCAACAAAACTTACTGATGCCGTGTCCCTACTCCCCGTTGATCTGACTGCAAATGGCTATAACGAACCACAGATGTACAGAGAACGCAGAGGTAAGAGAAAAGAAGAGATAGGTAAGTTTTGTTTTGCTCTACAGCCAATTTCCCACTAAAACGTAAGGTGCCCAGAAATAAGGTGTTTCATCTTTCTTTAACAGCGTTAGTTGAGCGCGTTGCAATGCAAGGGCTTTGGCTACTTTTCCATCGGCTAATTCTTGATAAAATTGACTCATAAGTTGGGCGGTAGATTGATCATCAACTGACCACAACGTCGCTAGCGTCGTGCGCGCCCCCGCTCGTACAGCTATTCCCGCAAGTCCTAGTGCGGCGCGCTTGTCTCCAGATGCTGTTTGACAGGCGCTAAGTACGAGTAATTCTATTGCTCTTGGCGCACTTGGATCGCGCGATCGCAATAAGTTATCAAATTCTTTTACTTTTAATAGGTCTTCCCAAGTCAATATAAATGTCTGCTCTGCATTCGATGAAAATTGTCCGTGTGTTGCCATGTGAACGACGGAAAATGGAGCCGCATTTATCTGGTTTTGCAGGTTATTTTGGGTGAATGTTTGATTGTAAAGTTGTTGACTAATAGGCACTTTAGAGCTAATTTCCTGCAATTCATTCGTGACATTTGCCAGTGAGGTAAACCTTCTACCTTCGATTTCGCGTTCTTCGCTGATTCCACCAATTAAAGTATTTAACTGTCCGCGTTGCAAGGGTTTGGGTTCAATTAGTTGTAAACCTGGTGCTAATGCGATCGCATACTTTTCTACTAAATACTTTTCCTGTCTTTCATCATACAAAACTGCCATCGGAATATTCCGCAAGTACCCATCCAAAACGAATACTAATGTTTTGATTCCCGCCTTGTCTAACTCGCTTTCTAAAGGTTGCATCAACCAGCTATACACTTGTTGCGACAATTTTTTCACATCGTTAATTCTATCTGGCTCTCTGAGATATTGTTGCAATTTATCCAGGTTTTTTTCTACTTCGGTTTGGTTTGTTTCTGTTTTAAAGTTGCGAAGTTCGCTGTTATTTGGTAATTTCAGGATAATTTCTAAACGATCTTTCAAAATAATCGGATATATTACGGCGGCTTTAGAGTCTGTTTTGTCAATTATTTCGTCAATTTGTTGAATTTTAGCTTGCAAACATGCTTCGCGAAAGAAGTTCTCTAATTCGCTCAATTGCAGTGCTTCGATTACCCCACGAGCTTGTTTTAAATTTTGTTGGTTGCTATCTTTTGGTTGTAATAATAAATCAACTAATTGTCGATATACAGGTTCGACATTATCTCGAAAGGAAAATTGCACATCTGGATTGAGGGCGACTAAATCGTTGCGTAATGATTTGAGGGTGTTTACGGCTTCGGTGTAAGAGGCGATCGCTCCGTTATTCTCCCCTTGATTTTTCAGTAAATGTCCCAATTGCCATTGCCACAAATAAGCAATATCTGCCGCTTTAATCTCCTGGGCTAATATTAAAGCTTTTTGGGTTAATTCAACAGCATTAGCGATGTCTTGATTTTCCAAATACAATGCACCCAATGCGCCCAAACCATATGCTTCTGAACGACTATCGCCAATGGTTTTTGCTTGTTGAATTGCACTTGCCAATTTTTGGGCAATTTCTTTCCACGCGGGTACATCTGCGTTGGTGAATTGTTTTAAACATACTAAATTATTGGCTAATTTAATTTGGGCGGATATTGCCGATTGAGCGGGTGGTATTTTAGTTAATTTTAACTGGATATCTGAGGATAATTTTTGCGCTTCTGACCATTTTTGCAGTTCCAGCAATACGCTTAAATGATTCATTTCTGCCTGAATTTGTCCGATTGGTGAGGGAGATGTAGCGGCAGCTTGTTCGTAGGATTGGGCTGCTTGTTGATATAATTTTAAAGCTTCGCCAGAGACGGTTCTTTTGATACAATGTAAGGGTGTAGGTTTCTCTTCGCTTGCTGTATCTTCGGGCGTTCTTGCTCTGTTGCCTAAAGCTATTTGCCCGTTGCCTAAACTGAGTAGAGTAGCGCCTATTTCCCCTGGAGATTGTAATCTTTGAGCAATATCTCTACTTTGCTGCAATACTTCTAGAGACTTATCTAAATCTCCGACTAATTGCAGAACATCTCCAAGGCTGCGTAAGGCAGTTGTTTTGATGATATCATCGGGTTGGTTTTCGAGGTTTTTCTTAACTTGTTCTAAAGTTGTCTTTGCTTGCAGGTAGAAACCTAATGCTTGTTGTGCTTGGGCAATATTGATCTGACTGCGAATTTTGCCACTATCATCTTCTATTCGAGTATAAATATTAGCAGCTTGTTTCCAAGTTTCTAAAGCTTGTTGCGCTTTTCCTAATTTTAATTGTAAGTTGGCTTGAATGTCTAAAATTTGGGCTAAAATTTGTGGCGATTCTTGAGTTGCGTTTAAGATTTTTAGACTTGCTTCGATGTTAGAATATGCTGTTTCTAACTGTCCGAGTTGTTCGTAGGCTAGGGAGAGATTGCTTAGTGCGATCGCCATTCCTATTTTATCTCCTTTAGCCTCGAAACCCGCTGTTGCTTGTTGTAATATTGTCGCTGCTTGGGAAAACTGTCCCGTTTCGTAGAGTTTTCGACCTTGTTCGACTAATGCTTCAGGATTTGTCCCATTTGGGGACAATTGGGGGAAAGCTGGTGGTGAAGTTAAGGTGCAAGCAATAAAGAAGGCAACGAAGAAAGCAAATATACAGCGGATTGCAACTCGATGACGTGTAGCCTTTTGGCTTAGTTTGTGTAGCGGCAGC
>DNGJ01000570.1:1819-9120 GCA_003486305.1 Cyanobacteria bacterium UBA11371 | reverse complement strand
GGCACGCTAACTCCTTTCCCAGTCAGCTGTTGAATCATTTCTCCCAACGAAGCATTTTTACCCCCCACCAAGGGAATATCGTCGATCCCGACTTCATCGAACCATAAAACGAGCGATCGCTCTCTAGATGAGAGAGGCGATTTTTCTGGCGCTGCGATCGTCATATATTTACCTACTACCCTTCCTATAGCCTCAGTCTAGCGACGCCGACGGGGGAATGGGTAAATTTGTGCTTTTTGTTACTAAATTTACAATTTCTTTGGGATCGCCTTTGAGCGGCAGTTTTTTGGTATAATGGAATACAAAGTACTGTCGCCAACTTACCAGATGACCTGAACTTGATAATTGGCGAATACAGGATCTCGACTGATTAATGCAGCATTTTCAATATTGGCTTGTGCGATGAGCAATCGGTCGAATGGATCTTTGTGATGTAACGGCAAATTATCTAAAGCCAAAACATGAGACAGAGCAATAGGTAAAATATCGATACTATTAATCTGACGTTGACTTTCCACCAACTCTGCTAACGGTAAGTTTAGGTGCAGCTTTCCGAGGTGGATTTTGATTTGCATTTCCCAGATACTTACCAAGCTCAGTAATAAGATATTAGTTGAATCTTGAAGGATCGATCGCACCTGTGGAGAAAGTTGAGCTGGAGCGCTATCCAACCAAATAAAGGCATGGGTATCCAATAAATATTTCATAGAGTTCCCAGCCAAAATTCATCAGGCAACGGCTCGTCAAAATCGTTGCTCATCACAATTGCACCCAGGTGTAGTCCTAGCACTCTTGGTTTAGTAGATAACTGGGTTGGTGTCATCACGATCCAACTATTTTCTCGACGCACTTCGACCTCTTCAATCCCTTCAAAAAACTCTCTGGGAATAGTAACGCCCTGCTCGGTGACTTTGAGTTTCATTGATACTTTTGCTTGACTGATTCTGCTTTGAGTGTAGCTGTTTCAATTTAGCACTGCAAATATTACCACATTCCAAGGCAAGAGCTTTGAAACTACAAAAGAAGCATTTTTACAAGCCACCAAGGGAATATCGTCGCTCCCGACTTCATCGCATCATAAAACGAGCGATCGCTCTCTAGATGAGAGAGGCGATTTTTCTGGCGCTGCCATCGTCATATATTTACCTACTACCCTTCCTATAGCCTCAGTCTAGCGACGCCGACGGGGGAATGGGTAAATTTGTGCTTTTTGTTACTAAATTTACAATTTCTTTGGGATCGCCTTTGAGCGGCAGTTTTTTGGTATAATGGAATACAAAGTACTGTTGAGAGTGGGATACGCCTTGGTGATGCAGTTGCGCGATCGCTACTAAAGGCAAGCCTTTTTTTTGTATATATTTACATTTTTTATTTTTACTCTCTGCCGCTCTAAATTAGATCGGATTGGGAATAATAGGGTATGATGTTAGTCGTAAACTCAAATCCTGCCCTTTGATTGTCTCGGATCTTCTTGGTGAATTCTTCCGAGTTTCATCTGTTATATATGTAGGGTAAAGCATCTAGCTTAAAGTCAATAGGGATCGCCTAAATTCTAGAGGCCGCTTGCTTTGTTGTGATACAAACATATAAGCAGTGTAAGGCTGTGAGGCGAACTGAGAAAAGCTCCTCTCTGAGACTTAAAAGGGCAGATGTTGCGTCAAGTCTAAACAAGTGGGGAATTTACGTTATGCCCAAGTTCTATTTCAGAACTCTGTCAGGTGACAAGACTTATGGCAAAGGTTACTTTGCCTATAACAATTCTCAAACTGCTAACGATCAGGAAATCGTTTACCACACGGATCTAACAGAGTTTTATTATAAAGATCCCGAGACGGAGATCGATCGAACTAAAGGTGGTGCAAGGGGAACGTTACACTTTGTAATTGGGAGTCCGCGCAATAACCCGCAACCGGCAAGAAGTGTTTTTAATATGGAGTTGGCAGATCCGCAAGGTGGTTTGTACACCGATAAAGGCGATCCCTGCCGCCCGGGGCATCTGGGTGCGATCCAAAAGAAAAGTATTAAACTGGAATGGCCTTACATGGGCGATGGAAAGCCTTCTTGGTGGGATGAAGATAAAACACCAACACCAATTCCAGGACCAACTCCAGAACCAACTCCAGAACCAACTCCAGGACCAAAACCCGATGAGATAGAAGTAGTTTGGCCATTCCCCCTCAAGAATGATGATTTGGTGAAGCTTCTTCTTTGGTTTTATTACTATAAAGGGCGGGTAGATTTTCCCTACAGCTATCTGTACTTGCTTGACCTGAGCTTTAAGGATCTCAGGTATATCAATCTGAGTTTCTCCTACTTGCTAGGTGCCAATTTTGCGGCTAGCAATTTAATGGCGGCGAACATGGGCTACGCTTATCTATGTTATGCCTATCTGGGCTATGCGTATATTGGCTATGCCTACTTGGGTTACGCTTATCTAGCCTTTGCCGATCTGAGTCATGCAAACCTCAATTATTCAGATCTTAGCTACGCTTATTTAGGGTATGCGAAGTTAAATAATGCGAATCTGCGTTATGCCAATTTAAGTTATGCCAACTTGGTAGGGGCAGATTTGAGGAATGCCGATCTAACAGGTGCTAATCTGACAGGTGCCAATCTGGAGGGAGTGAATCTCAACGGTGCTATTATGCAGAACGTGAAATTGACGCCACAGCAGGAGAAACAGTTGGCAAGCTAAGTTTCTTTTCAGTACCCAGTTATAGCGGGAAAGCAGGCGCATGAAGTAGACTTTCGACAGCAGTGTGCAGACAGTATTAATGCTGCCTGCACACCAAGAGCCAGCTTTCCTTAACTCGAAAAGCAATCCGCTGTAGAGGATGCGTAAGCACCTGTGGGGAGATGGTAGGCGATATTCCTGAAAAAATTAAACAGGCTTACCTGGAAGTGCGAGAAATCGCAACTAGGCAAGTTTTAACGGCAATTGAAATTCTTTCTCCCGTCAACAAACGCAGTGGAGAAGGACGAATTACTTACCTTAAAAAACGCCAGAGTATTTTAGGCAGCTTAACCCATTTGATTGAAATCGATTTGTTGCGAGGCTGGCAACCTATGCCCATTATTGACAATTCTATTCAAAGCGATTATCGTCTTTTAGTCAGTCGCAGACCAGCAGGGATAGAAATAGGTGCAACAAAACTTACGCAAAGAAATCGGGTTTCTATGAAAAATCGTCGCTGTGGAAGGGGAGATCGCAGCAAGAAACAAAGGTGATAGGAACGCCCTTGCGTAAGTCCTGTGCAATTGATATCAAGCTCAACTCAGCACTGCCCTAAAATATCGTTCGTATAAATTGCAACTGGTCATGGCGCGAGATCCCCGCAGGTTTACCAATCCCATCCCGTGCAACTTAAACGCCTGCACCTGCTCTAACTTGATGGGTGCTTTTGCTTTCACCACTTGTTGTAAAGCTGTCAGTACATCCGGATGCTGTTGTAAATACCACAAAATTCTGTGCAGGTGGTCGCTATAAATTCCCGTATCTGAGTCAGCGGTTTGAATAAGTTCCTCTAAAGTCAAATCGCGCCGCGTTAGATAGTAGAGGGCGAGGCGTAGCAAATAGGGATGACCCCCAGTTAAAAACATCAACTCGGCTAGTTCATCTTTTGCTAAATCGATTCCGTGACGCCCTGCCAATTCCTGCACCTGTTCCCAGCTAAACGGGCGTAACTGAATCGATAGCCCGACTTGAAAAGGAGAGCAATTGATATTGAGGGGAATATAAACTTCTGTAGAATTGAGCGCAACTAACCGGAGTTTTTGCCAAATTTCGCTATTTTTAGCTTCCTCATACCAAGAGCGCAATAGAGAGAAAAAGTCTTGAGCAATTTGGGGATGAGCAAAAATTTCGTTCAGTTCATCCAATGCCAAGACAACAGGGCTTTTGATTTGCGCCAGCAGATAGTCTTGGAAATAGCTCGTGCAGCTGGCTTTACTGCCCAAATCTTCATGCCAATAATTTTCCAGTTTGGCTTCTAGCTTCAGCTTGCGGCTGATATTAAAAGCGAACCAACGCAAAAATTTATCCAAGTCGGCGATCGTTGCTTTATCTGCTTGCAGCAGATTCAAACTTGCAGTGCGGTAGCCTAGCTGGGCGGCAAAAGCCAAAATTCTAATTGATAGCGAGGTTTTGCCCATCTGTTTGGGAGCTTTAATGTGGAGAAAGGCTCCTGGCTTGACAATTTTTTCGTAACATCTCTGTTCGTAAGGGACTCGCTCGATATAAAACGGAGAAGCTAGCGGTACTTGTCCTTCAGGAAATTCCAACTCGATCGATTTTAAAGTTGGGATAACCGCGATCTGTTTGCGTTCTATTGGTGCAGGATCGCCCATCTGCTCTTGGCTTGCCAGTTTCCGTTCCAGGACGGCGTGAATATTGGTTTTATTGACATTTTCCTCTAAAACTTCTGAGAGCAACTTCCACAACTTCGGGGCAACCCCTTGCTTGATGTAGCTGGAAGAGTAGCCTAATTCTTCAGCTATCTGGTCATAGGTCTTGCGCTGACTTTGCCACGATTGCCGCAGCACAGATATTTGCAGGTCGCTCAGAGATATACCTGTTTTGGCAAAAACTAATTGTTCTGCTAACGTTAACTTTTCGTAGACATCTACCATTGTGTTAACCCCCAGTACGTATCTGCTTAGTTATTGCTACTAAGGGGTACTTATAATTTAACGCATGTCAGGATAAATTAACTCCGTAAAAATATGCCTAGTGAAATTACTTAAACTATGATTGGCGCTCGACGGACTGCGATCCGGAAAAACACGTAAGTGGGGCTTCTTTTGGAGGTGGAGTTTTCGGCTGCTACCAGATCTAAATTGAATAAACCAGTCTCTCTAGAAAACAACCTCAAGGGCAGGCAGGATGCCCACCCCACAAGAGTTTTTGCAGAAGTTTAACAGAGTCAGCAATACTCGGTAGATCTACGGTCATCTTAAAACGGCGGGGAGGCAGGAGGGGATTTTTCAGAGACTTTACCAATAACTTTTTCTGGGGTTTGGGGTAATGTCAAGCAATACTTCACTGGGTAGAAAGGCGGGATGCACCCATCCCTAGATTTTATTGCAAGTCGCCTTTGAAGAGATTGCGTTCAATCGTGCTTAATTAAGGTGGCTATTTGCAACATCTTGCTTTTTGTTGCGCTTGAGTTTTGCACCAGCACCCAAAGCACCGAAAGCTAGCAGACCCAATACTGAAGCGGGTTCGGGAACCTGAGTTGCCTCAAAGTCCGATATGGTTACAGACGCAGAACCGTAACTATTGTCTGTAGTATTCACCGCAAAGCCGAAGATATCGCCTGCGTTAAGTAAAGTACTATAGGTTCCAGACTGGGATTGAGAACCCCAAGGATCGGTTAGTTCGGTAAAGACGCCGTTGAGAAGGAAGCCAAACGGGTCGTAATAGGGTTCCCAATCTGTAGTGCTGTAATACCAATTAAAACTAACCAGACTATTGACTGCTGCGGTCGTCGTGTAAGCAGTCTGACCTGGTGTGTATGACCAGTTGTTGCCTCCTGTGAGACTAATAGATCCAGGAGCGTTGCTGGTATCTACAAAACCGTCGGCGTTTGAGTTAGTCAAAGTCCAATTATTCGGAGCGTATGACCCACTGAAACCAGCAGCTTCAGCAGGGTTGGCACCGATAACGGTAGCTGCACCAACTAAACCAATCGTACCGGCGGTTAAAGTTGCAAGTAATTTTTTGCTCATTTTTTTCCCCTTTGTTGGCGTTTTTTGGCTACAAGTAACTTTGAACTTTCTTGCTTGTTTTCAGTATGCCAATTCAGCCTATTAGGGTCGATATATAAAAGTTCTTATGTTGATAAACAGGGTAAAGATAAAGGTTTTTACTAACTCTTTAATCAACTCAGGGTTGATTTTAAATAATTTTTACAATACTCTTTGCACTTAGGTATTGACAAATATTGCTATTTCTCCATACCGATATAAATCCACAAAATTGTTTAGATGTCAATATATAAAAAGTCGCACGTTTGCGAACCAACGCAGCAGTCGAGCGATTTGACTGGGTTCGATTGCCAAGGGATTGGCAACAGTCCCTACCAACTACAGTTGATCGCAGTTATGTAGGTGCGATCGCTTTGAGATTTTCCTACACGCTTAATCGATAAAGGACTGCCGGATAATTGATAGCGCAAGTTGCTAATTGCTAATGGGTAATTGGGAGTTTATTAATATTGACCAGGGATATCGCTTATAGGGGTTTGCAGCCGTTGATGGTACAGCCTCTTGGCTGTTGCCAAAAGGCTTTCCCGCACAGGACTTACGCAAGAACTCCATATATGGTGGTGCGTTACACTGCGAAGAGAACACCCTACATTTAGAACTAATTGGGTGTTTATTAACGAAGGGGGCGGGGTGTGCGATCGCTCTCGACTCATGTAAAATTGAGCGATAGATTGTATAATTTATTTTATGAATTATCCGTATTATGGCGGATGTCAATGCGGGCGGATACGGTACGAAATCCACGCTGAACCTTTGACACTTTATGTCTGCCATTGTCAAGAGTGCCAAAAGCAGTCATCTAGCGCGTTTGGGATGTCAATGCCAGTCCCGCGCGAGGCAATTGCGATCGTGCGGGGAGAGCCAAAACAATGGAGTCGGAAAGGGGATAGCGATCGCGAAGTGATTTGTTTTTTCTGTGGAGACTGCGGCACGAGGTTGTTTCACAACCCAGCACGTAACCCAAAAATTACCAACGTCAAACCCGGTACTCTTGATGATACCAGTTGGTTGAAACCTGTGGGAAATTTATGGACTCGCAGCGCTCAAAAATGGGTTTTTATTGATAAATGTATGTTGAACTATGACGGTCAGCCAAGCGATTTTTCCCCTCTATTTGAACAATATTTACAGCAGATTTCAAGTGAGTGAGGTACAGCCTTAAGGCTTCGTTTGTGTAGCGGCAGCGTTAACGCTGCCCCTACACAAACGAAGGTGTACCTCATGCGGCTGCAATCCGCTATAATATCGTGTCTGTTAGCATCGGACTTATACAGTTAATTGTTTTGTAGGGGCGGGTAATACCTGCCAATTAAGTGGAACCACCAGTAGGGGCGGGTTTAACCAACCATTCAGTGGAACCACGAGATATTTCGTTAAACCCGCCCCTACTTGTTAAACCCGCCCAGAGCGTGCGATGCCGATGCTTAAGGACATGATATAATATGAAGTCCGGCAAATCACCCATAATAAAAATCTGGGTGCAGGATCAGTAAAAGAAGAATGCCATAACAAGTAATATCATGTCCTTAAGATTA
>DNGJ01000570.1:1461-1591 GCA_003486305.1 Cyanobacteria bacterium UBA11371 | reverse complement strand
GGACACGGCACGATTAACGTCCAATGTTTGTCCGAGATATCTATAATGCCGTGTCCCTACGCAACGACTCTTTGAGGTTTTTTTATTATGGGCAATTCAACGGACATGATACAGCGGATTGCAAGTGAGT
>DNGJ01000570.1:0-1173 GCA_003486305.1 Cyanobacteria bacterium UBA11371 | reverse complement strand
GCGATAATGCTTTCCCTCACGCGGCTGCAATCCGCTATATAACGCCACAATAATCCATTTTATTTTATGAGCAAAGGAGGCATGAGCCTCCATTTTTGCGTTCCAAGGCGGGAGCCTTGGAACGAGTTTGAGTATCTGGTATTAGCTCAAAATGCCTTCTTTTTGCGCCATGTACAGCATTAAATCAATCACGCGGCAAGAGTAGCCCCACTCGTTGTCATACCAGGAGACAACTTTAAAGAAGTTGGCATTTAATTCAATTCCCGCACCGGCATCGAAGATGCTGGAATGGGCATCGCCGCGAAAATCCATCGAAACTACTTCTTGTTCGGTGTAACCCAAAATGCCTTTCAGTTCGCCTTCACTAGCGGCTTTCATCGCGGCGCAGATATCTTTGTAACTGGTTGCTTTTTCCGTCTTAAAGGTCAAATCCACCACCGAAACATCGGGGGTAGGAACTCGGAATGCCATTCCTGTCAGCTTACCTTTCAATTGTGGCAGAACCAGCGCCACGGCTTTCGCTGCCCCTGTAGAAGAGGGAATGATATTTTGCGACGCACCTCTTCCGCCGCGCCAGTCTTTCTTACTCGGACCATCTACCGTTGGCTGGGTGGCGGTCATGGCGTGAACTGTGGTCATCAAACCTTCCGTTAGGACAAAGTTATCATCGATCACTTTGGCGACGGGAGCCAAACAATTGGTTGTGCAGCTGGCGTTGGAGACGATGGTATCCTTGGCTGGGTCAAATGTTTGATGGTTGACGCCTACTAACAGGGTAGGAACTTTATCCGGATCTTTCGTTGGGGCGGAAATTACCACCCGTTTCGCGCCTGCTTTTAAGTGATTGGTAGCACCGTCCTGGGTGGTAAATAATCCTGTAGATTCGACTACGTAATCGGTTCCCAGATTTCCCCAGGGCAATTCTGCCGGATTTCTCATCGAAAAACAGGGGATAAAGCGTCCGTCAATTACAATACCGTCTTCTTTGGCTTCTACTGTGCCGTCGTAAGTGCCGTGAGTTGAGTCGTATTTGAACAAATACGCCAGGTTATCCGGCGGTACTAGGTCGTTTATGCCGACAAACTCGATTTGCGGGTTTTTAATGGCGCTTCGCATCACCAAGCGTCCGATGCGACCAAATCCATTGATACCAATTTTTAATGGGGACACAAT
>DNGJ01000500.1 GCA_003486305.1 Cyanobacteria bacterium UBA11371 | reverse complement strand
GTCAAAATTTGCAACCAAAATCAAATACCTTGGGTAGCGAGAGGTGCGGGAACGGGTTTATCTGGCGGTGCATTACCAGTAGAAGATTGCGTCCTCATCGTCACCGCCTTGATGAAGAAAATCCTCAGCATCGACTTAGAAAACCAGCGAGTTGTAGTGCAACCTGGAGTCATTAATAACTGGGTAACCCAAGCCGTCAGCGGCGCAGGTTTCTACTACGCACCCGACCCTTCCAGTCAAATTATCTGCTCAATTGGTGGCAACGTTGCCGAAAATTCCGGCGGCGTTCATTGTCTCAAATACGGCGTCACCACCAACCACGTCATGGGATTAAAATTAGTCCTCCCCGATGGTTCAATAGTAGATGTAGGTGGCCCAGTTCAAGAAATGCCAGGATATGACCTGACGGGTTTATTTGTTGGTTCCGAAGGCACGCTAGGAATTGCCACAGAAATCACTTTAAGAATCCTCAAAACAGCAGAATCAATTTGCGTCTTATTAGCTGATTTTACCACAATTGAAGAATCCGGAGCAGCCGTTTCAGATATTATCGGTTCTGGGATTATACCTGCTGGTATGGAAATTATGGATAATCTCAGCATCAACGCAGTAGAAGATGTCGTGGCAACAGGGTGTTATCCCCGCGACGCAGGGGCTATTTTGCTCGTAGAAATAGACGGATTGGAAGTAGAAGTTGCGACGAATAAACAGCGCATTGCCGAAATTTGTAAAAAGAACGGTGCGCGTAACATTACAACGGCAAACGATCCAGAAACCCGTTTAAAATTATGGAAAGGACGGAAAGCAGCCTTCGCCGCCGCCGGACACGTTAGTCCTGATTATTACGTACAAGATGGGGTAATTCCGCGCACGCAGTTATCTTTTATTTTGCGAGAAATAGAGGAATTAAGTAAGAAATACGGCTATCGCGTCGCGAATGTATTCCACGCGGGAGATGGTAATTTACATCCACTGATTCTGTACGATAACTCCGTACCGGGAGCATTGGAAAAAGTTGAAGAATTAGGCGGAGATATTCTGAAACTTTGCGTACAAGTTGGTGGAAGTCTATCTGGAGAACATGGAATCGGTGCAGATAAACGCTGCTACATGACCGATATGTTTAACGGGATTGACTTAGAAACAATGCAATGGGTAAGAGAAGTTTTCAATCCCCAAGGTTTAGCCAATCCGGGTAAAATGTTCCCCACACCTCGCACCTGTGGAGAAGCGGCGCGCGCCGTTCAAATTGAGAAAAAGTTTGAAAACGTAGAGGTGTATTAATCTCTCATCTCTCTCTCGTTCCCAGGTTCCACCTGGGAACGCATTCTGGAGGCTCCGGCCTCCAAACAGCAAACAGCAAGCGAGGCAGAGCCTCTAGAATTGCGTTACCAGGCCGGAGCCTGGTAACGAGAATACACAGCCTCTCGTTCCCAGGTTCCACCTGGGAACGCATTCTCCGAGGCTCTGCCTCCGGAGGCGAAAGCGAGGCAGAGCCTCTAAAATGGCGTTACCAGGCCGGAGCCTGGTAACGAGAACGAGAAAAACCAGAAAAACCCAGTTTTATGCGTATAAAATCTAAATTCCGTAGGCGAATTTAGGACATTGCTGCATCTGCTTGATGACAAAAATCATTCCACGTACTACCACAACCAGTAGAAGTACCCCTCCAGCTCCATAAAGCAATCCAACCTTAACTCCAGCTGTAAACCCAGCCTTCGATGCAGCTGCACATTTAGCTGCACAAGCCTGCTGCGCGTGGTTGATAAACCAATCATGTCCCCACTCAAGCGCTTTCTCAAAAACTACAGGAACTAACCCGATCAAGATCTGTGTCATTTAATAAAATTCCTTCAACAATATTTGATATTGTTAATTATAGATCGCTGAATTTGTGAGTTCATTCAATACATGAAATATTTAAAAAACAGTAAATATACGGAGAAAAGAAACGAACCGCGTGAACCGAGGCAGAGCCTCTAGAATCGCGTTACCAGGCCGGAGCCTGGTAACGAGAATACACTGCCTCTCGTTCCCAGGTGGAACCTGGGAACGCATTCTGGAGGCTCTGCCTCACCTCAAAAATCAATCAATTCCACCTCTAACAACCCAGGCTGACCTATGTAATTGCGGTAACTAGAATACCGCCAATGAACCGGATCGTCTACATAACCACGCTTGACCGGATTATAGTGAATATAATCCAACTTTTGTTTAAACATCTCCTCATTCAAAATAGCTTGTGGGTGAAATCCTTCTTGCCAAAGTTGATATTGCTGATCTGTTTTATGACGTAGTTTGTAAAACTTGAGCTGATTGAGGATATGGTCTGACTGGTTGACTTTAAGTAAGTCAATAATAGACCGTGCTGTAAATGATTTAAAATCCCCGATTTCCTTGGATAAACTCCCAGCCGAAGCAATCAGGTGAAGATGATTTTCCATTATCACATAGCCGTACAGTATTAAACGTTGTCGGCGTTGCAGAAATGCCAGCGAGTCTAGAATAATCTGCGCTAGTTCAACTTGACCGAACAGAGGCATCCAGTTGACCACTGTGGAGGTGATGAAGTGTGGCTGGTTTCCTATTACGTGGTAGCGGCTGCGTCCCATTGCTTTACTTTGTCTCGTTGTGTCGTTTGTATTGTTCCCAAGTGAAGGCGGGGAATAACTCCCGCGAGGCAAAGTATCCTAAGTTTAAGCGAGGCAGAGCCTCTAAATATGCGTTCCCAGGCAGCAGCCCAGGAACGAGATATCGGACGTCAGTTACCCCGTTCTGGTGCGTACTGACGGCGAGTTGCAATCTAAACGTTGCTGGAGGCTTGGCATGACTACTTTGATACTTGAGACAGAACCCCTTGCAACTAAAGTCACGGTGACAGATGAAAAGTTGATTGTAGACTTGGCTGATGGTCGCAGTTTGATTGTTCCCTTAAGTTGGTATCCTCGCTTGTTGCACGGTTCCCCAGATGAGCGACAAAATTGCCAGCTACTTGGAGACGGTTACGCAATTGAATGGACTGATTTAGACGAACATATTGGAATTGAAGGCTTGCTAGCTGGTAGAAGAAGCGTTGAAAGCCAGAGATCTTTTGAACGTTGGTTAGCTACTAGAAGCACGAGGTGAACTATGCAGGATGAACAAACTTCAATCTGCCATTTTCAGGCATAGTCTGCTATGTTTCTCAAATCGAAAATCATTGATTCTCCCATCAAGCTAAAGGCAGGAAAAATCGAAAAATACTGCCTTTTCCTAACTTACTTTCTACCTCAATTTGACCGCCTTGCAGTTCAACTAACCGGCGGGTAATTGCCAAACCAATCCCAGTTCCTCCAGAATGCCTAGCACGAGATTTATCTGCTCTAAAAAACCTTTCAAAAATATGAGGCAAATCTTCAGGTGAAATGCCAGATCCCGTATCGATTACTGCTATCCAAAGCTTACCGGGTTCAGTCCAAGCCCGCAGCGTAATCGAACCCGCCTCAGTATAGCGTAGAGCGTTACCCAATAAGTTAACTAGCACCTGTTCTACTCGGTCAATATCTGCTAATACCAAGGGCAACTGTGGCGGACAATCTAATTGCAAAACCGGGCCATCTTCCATCAGTTGGTCGGCGAATCTTTGCACCAATGACTTGAATAAAGGCAGCAAATTAACGGGTTTGAGCTTAATTGGTAAATATCCCGCTTCGGCTTTTGAAAGTTCTTGCAAATCGTTGACTAACCTTTCTAAGCGCTTTGTTTCTTTGGCTAATTGCTGATAAATTTCTGGCGTTGGGTTGATGCTACCATCTGCCAATTCTTCTAAGTAACCGCGAATCACCGTTAGCGGGGTTCGCAACTCGTGGGTTAAATCTCCAATTAGTTCTCGCCGTCTTTTTTCTACCCCTTCTAAACTCGATGCCATGCGGTTGAAACTAACGCCTAATTGATTCAATTCTGGAATTTCAATTGCAGGCATTCGCTCTTTCATTTTGCCAGAGGCGAATTTTTGGGTAATATTTTCCATTTGGTTCAAAGGTTGCATAATTCGCTTGGATACCCAATAACTCAATCCACCCGCAGCGGTAGCACCCGCAATCACCGACCAAAAAGTTGTGCGACTCCAAGCAATTTCAAAGCCTTGTACTAGGCGGGTGCGGTCGTAAAATAACCCCGAATTAGTATCTTCGATTTGTTCTAATTGCACGATAAAAAAGCGGGGGGAATATACTTTACCAATGATAACGAGGCTGCCTACTCCCACTAGCATGACTAGGAAGTGGGAGAAAAATAAGCGATCGCGCAAACCAAACTTCGCCATAATAATGTCAGGATTTTGGATTATATCATATGCTTTGGTAATTGGTAATTGGATTAAAATTCTGTGTATTCTTCACCCATTACCCATTACCTATTAAGAGTGATTTTGGTCTTCAAATTTATAGCCGACGCCGATTACCGTTTTAATAAATGTGGGATTTCCCGGGTCTGGCTCGACTTTTTTCCGCAGTCTGGCTACGTGTGTATCTACCACCCTTTCATCGCCAAAAAAGTCATCTCCCCAAAGTTTATCAATCAACTGGGTGCGGTTCCAAACTCGATTCGGTTGACTAACAAACGTGCTTAAAAGATTAAATTCTAATGCTGTTAAGTCTAAAGTTTCCGCTTGATTGGAATTCAGATGGCGGGAAGCTGTGCGCTGGTCTACATCAACGGTAAAATGTTGGGTGCGATAAACCAAACTTTGTGCGCCGTGACGCAGACTCCGACGCAGTAATGCTCTTACCCTCGCTACCAATTCTCTCGGACTAAATGGTTTGACTAAATAATCATCCGCGCCTGTAGATAAGCCAATTACCCGGTCAATTTCTTCTCCCTTTGCTGTTAGCATTAAAATATAAGGGTCTTTCACCCCTGGTTTTTGTCGGATGCGGGCGCATACTTCTAAACCATCCAAACCAGGTAGCATTAAATCAAGCACGATCAGATCGGGTTGCATCTCCTGAAACAATTGCAACGCGGTTATTCCGTCTCCGCATCGCTGGCAGGAAAAGCTTTCGGCTTCTAGCGCCCTTTGGATTAGTTTGGCGATTTCCGGTTCGTCTTCAACAATTAAGATTTTCATCGCGCTATTTTCAAGTTTCAAAGTTGAGATTAAATTTTCTTCTTTCCTCTTATCAAAATACCTATTTAACGAACCACAGAGGCTCAGAGAACGCGGAGAGAAGAGAAAAGAATAGATAGGTAATCTGAAGTTGCGAAGGTAGTTATTTTAAATATAGCGCTGATTGACTGCAAAGTTAATACAGTTTTACAATAAAGGGGAGTCATGGGGGATGGAAAACCGTTTAACCTATGACCAATAACCCATGACTTTCCCAGCAAAATATGGCGGCAGGACAAAACTTTATTCTGGATCTGACATCGGTGCTGGGATCTGCGGCGGTGGGAGGTTATATTGCTAACCGACTGCGCCAACCCGTACTGATCGGTTATTTAGTCAGCGGTTTAATTATCGGCCCATTTGGTCTCAAATTTTTGAGCGAAGTCGATCAAATTAAACCTTTGGCAGAAATTGGCGTCGCCTTTCTGTTATTCGCTCTCGGCGTTGAATTTTCTCTTGCCGAACTTAAACGGGTAAAAGAGATTGCGATTCAAGGCAGTTTATTGCAAATTGGTCTGACTATTGCTCTGGTAACTTTATTGACCACTGTCAGCGGTTGGGTGAATACCCCGACTCAGGGAATATTTTTAGGTGCGGTGCTTTCGCTTTCTTCTACTGCTGTCGTGCTTAAAACCCTCACCGAACGCGGGGAAACTAATACCCTCCACGGTCAAGTGATGTTGGCGATTTTAATTGCCCAGGATTTGGCTTTAGGGTTGATGTTAGCAATTTTACCGGCACTGAATAACCCGGCTAATCTTGGTCCAGCATTGGGAGCAGCTTTACTAAAAGTACTGGTATTTTTGGCAGCAGCGATCGCAGCAGGTAAATGGTTAGTCCCCCTCTTAATTAAACGCATCGCCGAAACTGAAAGCAGCGAGTTATTTCTTATCACCGTAATTGCCCTATGTTTGGGTGTAGCTTTAATTACTGCTAAACTTGGCCTCTCGATTGAAATGGGGGCGTTTGTTTCTGGTTTAATGATTAGCGAAATTGATTATGCCGACCAAGCTTTAGCGAAAGTTCTGCCGATGAGAGATACGTTTGCTAGCTTATTTTTTGCCTCGATTGGCATGTTGATAGATCCCGAAGTTTTGATCGGTAATTTTGGTCAAATTTTGGGTTTGGTGGCGATCGTAATGCTGGGGAAAGCAGCGATTATTCTGCCAATTGTGATGAATTTTGGCTACTCGTTTAAAACCGCAGCACTTGCAAGTTTCGGACTCAATCAAATTGGAGAATTTTCCTTTGTCTTAGCTTTGGTGGGTTTGCAACAAGGGTTTATCGACCAAAAAAAGTATTTCCTATTAGTAGGAACCACGGCGATTACTTTATTACTAACTCCAGCCTGGGTGCGCTTTTCTCCGGTTTTAGCCGATAAAATCGCCGAATTGCCGTTTTTATCCGATTACCTGCGTCGGTTTCGCGATACTAAAGATTTGTCGCTTCCAGAAGGTTTCAAAGATTACGTAGTCGTCGCCGGATATGGGCGAGTTGGACAAACAATCGTCAATATCTTACAAGAGCAAGGTCATAAAGTTTTGGTGATTGAAAATAGCGAAGCCGCGATCAAACGCTTAAAAAGCGATCAAATTCCCTATATTTTTGGCGATGCAGATTCCGAGTTGGTGTTAGAAAAAGCACATTTGGATAAAGCCAAAGCATTAGCGATCGCTCTCCCCGATCCGGCGAGTACCCGCTTGTTACTCAAACGCGCCCTAGAATTAGCCCCAGAATTGGATATCGTCGCCCGTTCTCATCAAAATGACGAAATTGACCTGCTGAGTCAATTAGGTGCAAAAGAAGTCGTACAACCGGAATTTGAAGCAGCTTTGGAAATAGCGGCGCATTTATTAGCAACTCTGGGAACTAACCGATCGATTATCTACTCAATTATTGATGGAATGCGGAGCGATCGCTATCAAAATATTCGCCGCGATCGCACAATTCGCAAACAACAACCAGATTTGAGCGCCGCCGCACCAGAACTCAAGCAAGAGTGGGTAACTTTAGATACTGCTTCCCCTCTAGTCGGCATGACCCTGGCGGCGGCGGATATTCGCAACTTGACAGGGGTCACGATCATGGCTATAAACCAGGGCGACGAAACCCAGTATTACCCACCCGCCAAAACAGTTTTAACTGCAAAAGACCGCTTGCTCGCAGTGGGAGAACGAAAAGAATTAACAGCTTTTAAAGATTTGGTACGCGGTGGCGGCATAATTGGGGAAGGTTACCATCAGTGGGTTACCCTGTCAAAAAACTCCCAGCTTTTGGGAATGCAAATAGCTGATTTGCAGCGTCAATACAACGTGCGCGTGCAAGCAATTCGCAGACACGGCAAGTTGGATTATAAAGTAGATGGTGCGATGGAATTAGAGCTAGGAGATTGCATTCTGTTGCAAGGAGAACCCGCGAGTACTGAGGAAGTTGTCAAACTTGCTGCAACTGATGATTAACCCAAGTTGCTAATTGCTAATTGCTAATTGCAAGAAAAGCTGATGCTAGCGATTAGCGATTAGCCATTAGCCATTAGCAGCCGACTGCTTTAAAAAAGCTGCTACAGTTTGGTTAAATGCTTCCGGAGCGGTTAAAAAAGGCCAATGATTCCCCGGCAATTGAGAAATTTGTAAGTTTTTCAGATAGGTTTTGTAAGGTTGGAGTTGCCAATCAAACCGATTTACGCCTTTTTCTGGCTGCACGAATAGGGTGGGAATTTCAATCGGTTTTGTTAGTCCAGGGACGCGCATTACTTCGGCAAAAATACCGTCGCGGGCGGCAATGGTAAATTTGCTACCCCAACGATTATCGGGTTTTTGTTCGATTCCAGCTTGGAAAACTTTCTGTTGCAGGGGACTCCATCCTTGATATTGTTTTAATTGCGGTGCCAAGTTTAAAGCTTGTTCGTAAGTATCAAATGGCCCCATTGCTTTGAGAAATGGCAAAACGCGATATAAAAATGGAAAGGTTATTTTTAGGAAACTGGGCATTTTCCAAATAAAAATTGGATCGACTAGCACCATGCTTCGCAGACGTTCTTGATTTTGTCTTGCCCAAATGGCGGCTAGTTTACCCGACCACGAGTGAGCAACTACATGGGCGCTTGACCATCCTTTAGCATCCATTAACGCTTCTAGGTCAGCGATCGCACTCTGGAAGCTATAATCCTGCTCGGGTTTGCTGCTGTCACCGTGTCCGCGCAAATCTGGCGCGATGATGTGATAGTCAGACGCCAAATAATCCCCCAAACTCGACCAAACCAGGGCATTATCGGCTAAACCATGTAACAACAGTAACGGTTCTTTTCCTTGGTTCCATTCCAAGTAAGAAAGTTGGATCTCTTTTAAAAATAAGGTTTCGCGAACCGACATCATTTATTCTCCCTTCAAAATCTTATTTAAGTTGTGCGACTGAATATACAAAATTACCACCTGCTCACGGAGTCACCAGCTCATATCATGTCCTTAAGCATCGGCATCCCACGCGGGGGGCGGCTTTATCAACACAGGCAAGCTTCCGATCAAATATGTCTGGTAAAACCCGCCCCTACACCACCATTAACCATACTCGTAGAGACGTTACATGTAACGTCTCTACTACCGGACTCGATATCACCTGCTCACCTGCTCACGGAGTCACCTGCTCAAGAAGCTTCCTCCTCGTTCTTCGGAGTAACTGGAAGCATGTAATAGCGATCGCGTCCCAGTTGTTTGGCTATATAAAGCGCTCGATCGGCAGCATTAAGTAAATCTTGGGGCGATAATGTTTTCGTGGGGACAACGCTAGCAACGCCCAGACTGACTGTAACGCGATCGCTCGTACTAGACTTACTATGAGGAATTGCTAAGTGTCGTACTGCTTGCCGAATTGTACTGGCAATGTGCATTGCACCGTTGGCGTCGGTATTGGGTAGAACAACGGCAAATTCTTCACCGCCGTAGCGAGCGACTAAATCTGCCGGACGCCTTGCAATCGCTGCGATCGCAACTGCCAAAAGTCGCAAGCAATCATCTCCTGCCAAATGACCGTAGGTATCGTTATAAAGTTTGAAATAATCTGCATCAAACAAAATCAAAGATAGCGGCTGTTGCTCGCGTTTGTGCCGCAGCCACTCGGTGTTAAGATATTCGTCAAACCGGCGACGGTTGGCTAGTTGCGTTAACCCATCCAAACTCGCCTGTCTTTGCAGTTCCAAGTTTGCAGTTTGCAATTGCTGATAAAGTTCCGACTGCTGAATCGCAATTCCTACGCTCGTCGCTAGTTGTTGAAGTAAATCTATTTCCAAATCTTGCCACTGACGTGGGTTAGCACAATGCTGCGCCACCAGCAAACCCCACAAACTTTCCCCTAGCAGGATCGGTACAACCAAATTGGCTTTGACTTGGAAACTTTGGAGTAAATTGACATAACACGAATCGATCCGCGCCGAGTAGATATCCTTTACCCCATGAACGCGACCTTTTGTGTAAGATTCGATACATTCTGCCGAAAGGAAACAGGTATCTTCTATTTTCCTGCCCAATATGCTGACCCAAACCGGGTCTACAGATTCCACAACCACAGTACCGCTCCAGTCGGGTTCAAACCGATAAATAATTACCCGGTCGGTTTGGAGAAATTGTCTGACTTCTGCCACGGTGGTATTGAGAATTTCATCCAAATTTAAAGACTGGCGGATGCGCTGGGTAATGGTTGCTACAAGCCGTTGCAGGGATGCTTGCTGGCGCAAATACTCGATTAATTGGCGCTCTATTGCTTCCCCATGTTTGCGCTCGGTAATATCTTCGGCTATGCCAGCCAGACGATACACAATTCCTCGGTCATTGTAAACCGGAAATGCGCGCCCCCTGATCCAGCGAATCGTACCATCAGGACGTTGAATGCGGTATTCTGCCTCGATTTGGCTGGTTTTCCACTCATCGATTAACAGCACCTTTTTGACGCGATCGCGATCCTCGCTGACAACGCTGTCGATCCAGATATTCAGATTGGCATAAAGTTCGGCGCAAGGGCGTCCCCAGACTTGTTCGTAAGCAGGACTGATATAGAGCATTCGAGAATCGATTGTATCTTGTAAATAAAAAATTTCTCGGATATGCTCTGCTAACTGGCGGAACCGTTCTTCGCTGTCCCGCAAAGCTGCAAGAGCTTCTTTGCGATCGCTGATATCTTGTACGGTTCCAAACAAGCTTTTAACTTGTCCTTCCCCATCTAAAACCGCTTCTACTCTCGCTTCAATGTATCGGGTCGCCCCAGAGGGTAGCACAATTTTGAGTTCGCTTTCGTAGGGTTTTCCCGTTGCGATCGCCCTTTTCACCAAACGCCGGAATTTTACTCGCTCGTCGCGATGATACAGGTCGATCAGTTCTTTATAGCTCGGTTCGCCTTGTTTGGGGTCAATACCGTAAATGCGAAATAGCTCTTGCGACCAAGTAATTTTTTGATTGGCTATATCAAACTCCCAATTGCCAATATGAGCAATCCTTTGCGCCGTTGCCAGAAAATTTTCGCTTTTTCGCAGTTTTTCTTCCGCCTGTTTGCGTGCTGTAATATCGATCATCGACCCCACCATGCGAATCGGGCGTCCTTGAGTGGCGCGCACCGCTTTACCTTGAGAGAGAAACCAACCGTAACTGCCGTCACCTCGTTGGATTCGCACCTCAATGGCGTAGGGGGTGTTAAATTCTAAGTGATTTTTTACGCACTGAGCAAATCGCTGTTGGTCTTCTGGGTGTATTCTTTGATAGATCGACTCGCAAGCGTTTTGCTCAAATCCAGTGGTGGATAAACCCAGCATCTGGTACGCTCGCACAGACCACAAGCAAGTGTTATTGACAATATCCCAATCCCAGATCGCATCTTCTGTCGCCTCCATTACCAACTGCAATCCTTCTTCGCTTTCGCACAGCGCTGCTTCTGCATTTTTGCGTCCGCTGATATCGGTCGCTACTGATGTCACGATCCAATAATCTGCACCCACCTCGCGCCGGGAGGTGAAGGTACTGGAAATCCAGCGCAGTTTGCCGTTTTTGTGATAAAACCGATACTCTACCGTTGTCGTTCGTCCCGCGAGAACGTCTTCAAACGCAGGCACGATCGCGGTTTGCATATCTTCCTCCAGCACCCGCGACGCCCAGAGCGTTTGATCTGCCATCAATTCAGCCGGGGTATAACCAAACACCACTTCGCTGCCAGCGGATTGGTATTCATACTCAAAGTCTCGATCGGGAAAAACCCTGAGACTGGTAATCGCTGCGATCGCATTGTCGAGAATATCCTTGAGTTTGGCTTGAGTGCGTTCCAGGGATAGTTCGATCTGTTTGCAATCTCCTATATCTTGACCCACCAACAGCACCAGATCTTGGTTGTTATGACGGATATGGCGCGCGTTAATTTTGACCCACAGAATGCTGCCATCTTTCCTCACTAGGCGACCTTCCCAACTCTGGAAAACAGCGTCTGTTTTGGCTTTGAACGCTGCCTCAAATCCTCCGCGATCTTGCGGATTAACCAAGTTTAAAATCGAACCTTTCACCAGTTCTGCGGATTTGTAACCCAAACAGTTTGACCCAAACTCACTGCTATGACAAATTACTCCCGTCTCATCGACGATTAAGTAAATTGATGGGATGCTTTCCGCTAAAAAGCGATACCACTCCAATTCGGCTTGCGTTTGGTGCAGTACTGCTTCAATCTCAGATAATTCTGCGCTTGTATCAGTCTGCTGTTGCTCAAAAAGAGAAGAAACTTGCTCTTGGGGATTTTTAAAAGAATCGATCATTCGTTGACACTCCGCACCACTCGACCCCCCTGGAATTGTCGCGAGATCGCTTTTACTTACCATGCTAAATTGCTTTGCTTTTCCCATTTATCCTGGCTGATATGGCTGCGTTGCCTGCATAGCACTAACCTTGGTCAATCTCCTAGACTAAAGTTGACCGGGCTAGAAAGGTATTCAAAATTGTGCTGGCGAAACGCACCCGAATTGGACTTTGGACAGCAACGCTGCTAACAGGATTGGTGGGATCGGTCAATCTGTTATCTGCGGTGACGCCTAGTCAGCCATTGCGATCGCAATGGCTTAGAGGAAATTTTCCCATTTTACATTCGCGCTGGCGGACAAAAGTTTTCCGTCATTGCTGGCTTTATATTACTCACCCTCGCCGCCAATTTGTGACACCGCAAACGAATTGCTTGGTTACTCACCGTCGGACTGTTAATTGTCTCCGTCATCACCCACCTGGTCAAGGCTTGCGATTATGAAGAAAGCTTGCTTGCCAGTGTACTGTTAATTCAGTTACTCGTCATGCCCAATGTTTTCACCGAGCAATCAGACCGCCCCTCTATTTTTCAAGGATTTCGCTTTCTTAGGGGTATGTTATTATTTACACTTGCTTACCTAACTCCTGGTTTCTACATCTTCGACGGGCGATTTAATGTTAATTTATATTGACGGTAGGATAACTTTGGGTTATGCGTTATTGATCCTCTTGAGTCCGGTTTGGTGACGCGCGCTGGCGACGCCCCAGTAACGACAAACAGCCAAAAATCGTGCAGTAAGTACGGGCGGTCTTCTTTTTGTTGGATTATTTTAGATTTTAGATAATGGGTAATGGGTAATAGGTAATAGGTAATTGATAATACTTTGTCCTACTAGCTAATAAGGATGGGGAATAGGTAACTTCTTACCAATTACCAATTACCCATTACCAATTTAGACTGCTTGTAACTCGGAAAGACGCGCCAGCACCTCTCTGCTATGCACCGAGGGGTTCACTCCGGTAAATTCCTCGCGGATAATTCCTTGGGGATCGACAATAAATGTATGGCGCATCGAGAAAAATCCCAACCAGGAACCGTAGGTTTTGCTGACTTTACCATCCGTATCGGCGAGCAGGGGAAATTTCAAACCTTCAGAATCGCAAAATTCCGCATGGGAATCGACAGAATCGGCGCTAACTCCCAAAATTTGGGCGTTTTTCGCCAAATATTTCGGCAAATCTTGCTGAAATCGCCGCGCTTCCAATGTGCAACCAGAGGTAAAGTCTTTGGGATAGAAGTACAAAACCACCCACTTACCGCGATAGTCTGACAGAGATACTTTACCCTCTCCGGTGTTAGTGGGCAGGGTAAACTCTGGCGCAGCTTCGTTTAAGGGGGGTAGCTTACCGCCCAGCGCCTCAGCAGCAGGGGCGAAGTTAAACCAAGCAATTATCGCTAGACAACTGGCGAATAGGGTACTGACAAAAGTGCGGCGAGAGATCATCGTCAAAATGCAAGTTTTGTTTACATAACTTTACTTAGTTTAAGCTGAGATCGGCGATCGAGATCCGACACCCTCAAGGGTGTCGCTATTACATTCAAAGGCTGCCTACGCAGCCTGTAACAATTGCAGCCCGCCTTTCGGGCGGGCTGCAAGAATATTAGCCCGCGAAGGCGTTGCTCTGTTTGTGTAGCCACACCATGCACGGGTGTGGTGTGGGCGTTGGATAAAATTGGCTCAGGTATTGTCGAAGCAACCCGGTTTCTCAGAAAATAAACTGCACTTGCAAATGCCATCGATTATCCTGACGGATTAATTGAATTTGGCGGATGAATTCGCGAAAATAAAATCGGCGTTCCGATTCGGATAAATCCAGCCAAAATTGGGGAATCGAGACAGTTTGGGCAGTTTCGCGCAAATTTACGGGTGGAAGTTGGGCGAATTGTGCTTGGAGTTGGGCTATTTCGGTGCGGAGTTTGTAGGCGCGTAAAAGCGCTGTTTCAGCATCTAAAATACCCGATGCGATGAGTTGATCGAGTTGGGATAGGATATCTTGTTTAGATGCGATCGCTTCCTTTATCCCCAATTTCATCCCCGTCATATCGGGTAAATCCATTTCGGCGACGGCTTTGGGTAATTCCCGACAGATGGTGGCGATAGTATCATCTAATACTTGTGCGTATGCGATCGCCTTACACTTGGGACTCTTGGAACAACCGATTGGACGCAGGTAGAGATATTCTTGCTCTTTACGCGGCGAGGTAACGCGCGCTACACTCAT
>DNGJ01000074.1 GCA_003486305.1 Cyanobacteria bacterium UBA11371 | reverse complement strand
ATGCACTCGCTAGACAAACTTAGCCATTTGGCTGTGTCGCGGATGGATGAATGCACGCGCTAGACAAACTTAGCCATTTGGCTGTGTCGCGATCGCTTGCAATCCGCTGTCAAAGATGGTGATTTTTACGAGCATTTTGGTGAGGTTTTAGATGAGTCACGATTTAGCCAATCGCCTACGAGAAGGCACCGCCCATTCTCACACCGCCGCAGAAAACACAGCTTATATGAAGTGTTTCCTGAAAGGGATTGTTGAAAGAGAGCCATTCCGCAAGCTGCTGGCAAATCTGTATTTTGTTTACAGGACGCTGGAAGAAGCGCTGCGGCGACATCAGGATCATCCTGCGGTCGGGGCGATGTATTTCCCTGAGCTAAACCGCACGGCAAATCTGGAGAGAGATTTAGCATTCTACTACGGTGAGAATTGGCGCGAGCAAATTACTCGCTTACCCGCAGGTCAAGTTTACGTCAATCGACTTCAGGAAATCGCCAATAACGACCCTGTGCTACTGATTGCTCACAGCTACACTCGTTACATGGGCGATTTGTCCGGCGGTCAGGCATTAAAAAACATTGTTCGTTCGGCATTGAATTTGCCCCCCGATCTGGGTACGGGACTGCATGAATTTGAACAAATACCAACAGCGGAAGCCAGAAGAGAATTCAAAGAAAAGTATCGTCTGGCGCTCAACTCTTTACCGATTGACGAAGCAACAATTCAACGGATTGTAGATGAAGCTAACTATGCGTTTCAACTGAATCGAGATGTGGTTCACGATCTAGAATATGATGTAAAAGCTGCAATTGGCGAACACGTCTTCGATTTGCTCACCCGTCAGGATAAACCCGGTAGTACAGAGCGAGTTCATCCCGGTTATGCACCCCATTTAGTAGTAACGTAAGTTGCTAGTTATCTGGTTAGGAATGCTAATAGCTAATGGCTAATGGCTCATGGCTAATGCCAGTAAAAATCCAAGATTAGCAATTAGCAATTAGCAATTAGCAATTCATAACTAGCAAATTGTGTAAAGTAAATTTAGTTGCAAACCAACAGGGGAATATTAATCCATGAGTTGTTCGATACCTACCGTTCAATTTGACTCGACGTTGCTGCGAAAGTACGACCAATCTGTACCGCGCTACACCAGCTATCCACCTGCTACGGAGTTGAAACCGGAGTTTGAGGAAGTAGATTTTAGGGCTGCGATCGCAGTCGGTAACTATAAACAAACGCCACTATCTCTTTACTGTCATATCCCGTTTTGCGAAACGGTTTGTTATTTCTGTGGTTGCAATACCGTTATTACCCAGCGAAAAGAAGTAGCAGAGCCTTATCTGGACTATACAGCGCGTCATATTCGCCAGATGGCTGAGCTAATTGATAGCAATCGTCGGGTGCATCAAATGCACTGGGGAGGAGGTACGCCAAACTATCTTTCTTTGAATCAAATTGAAAGGTTATGGACGACAATCAATCAGCATTTTCGCTTCGATGCAAACGCTGAAATCTCGATTGAGGTGAATCCCCGATATTTGGATCGAAACTACATTCTGTTTTTGAAAGATTTGGGATTTAACCGGATTAGTTTTGGCATTCAAGATTTTAACTCCCAAGTGCAGGAAGCGATTAACCGCATTCAACCAGAAGTTATGCTGTTTAATGTCATGGATTGGATTAGAGAAGCGGGGTTTGAGAGTGTCAATGTTGACTTGATTTATGGTTTACCCTTTCAAACGCTCGATACATTCCGCGACACAATCTACAAAACCATCAAACTCGATCCGGATCGAATTGCTGCGTTTAATTTTGCCTACGTACCGTGGTTAAAACCAGTACAGCGACGGATTCCGCAAGAGGCGCTTCCCAAAGGTGCGGAAAAACTCGATATTTTGCAAATGACGATCGAAGAACTGAGTCAAAACGGGTATCATTTTATTGGTATGGATCATTTCGCCAAACCAAACGATGAATTAGCGATCGCTCAACGGGAAGGACAACTCCATCGCAACTTTCAGGGATATACCACCAAACCGGAATCGGATCTGATCGGATTTGGCATTACCTCAATTAGTATGCTGCATGATGCCTACGTTCAAAACCACAAGCGTTTGAAAGAATTTTATCAAGCCATTGATGCAGGAGTTCTACCGATTGAACGAGGGGTGAGTCTCAGTCAAGATGATGTGGTTCGTCGGACAGCAATTATGGAATTAATGTGTCAATTCCAACTGTCAAAAGACGATTTTGAAGACAAGTATCATCTGCATTTCGATAGAGATTTTGATGAGTATTTCGCCCGCGAGCGATTTGAGTTGAAAAAGCTGGAAGCGGATGGACTAATCCGGATGTTCCACAATCGAATTGTGGTAACTCCTGCGGGAAGATTGTTAATCCGCAATATTGCTGCCGTTTTTGATATCTATCTGCATCAAAAAGCGGCTTCGAGTTTTTCAAAAGCAATTTAATCCAGCAAGTCAAAATTAAATTTACTGGGTATTGGAGATTTGCAATTACCAAACACCCAGTAATATCGTGTCCGTTAGCATCG
>DNGJ01000150.1 GCA_003486305.1 Cyanobacteria bacterium UBA11371 | reverse complement strand
AGTTGTATTTACAGCGGCTTGCAGCCGCGTGAGGTACAGCGTTTTCGCTTCGTTTGTGTAGCGGCACCCTTAAGGGTGCCGCTACACAAACGAAGGTGTACCTTATTCGAGTGCAATCCGCTATATCTCGGACAAACAGATAACGTTAATCGTGCCGTGTCCCGGCTCCCAATCGTGGGTAATCGACCGGACATGATATCAGCCGAGGCAGAGCCTCTAGAAATTCGTTCCCTGCTTTGACCTGGGAACGAGTTATCGGCGATAATAAGTCGAATACTCTTTGGGTTTATATCCTTTGATTCCATTGGCAACGACGCCAAAAACCGAAGCACCGGCAATGGATAATCCATCTAAGGCTTTAATAAACATGGAACGGTCTGTTTTTTGCAGTCCGACAACTAGGACAATGCCATCGGAATGCGCTGCTAGTAAGTTGCTATCTGCTAAACCAACTAGGGGCGGGGTGTCGTAAATAACTAGGTCGAAAAATGATTGAAATTGCTCGATTAAATCGTGCATTTTTTCCGAAGAAAGTAGTTTAATCGGGTCTTTAGGAATGGTTCCGGCGGTTAAGACAAACAGATTTTCTTCTGGGGATACACGGGCGATCGCATCGTTCAATCCTATATCCTTAGTCAGTATATCGCTCAGTCCTTGTTCGTTAGGTAAGCTTAATTGTACGTGAACTTTAGGACGGCGCAAATCGGCATCTACAAGTAACACTCGCTGTCCTATGGCGGCGGCGGTTTGGGCTAAGTATACTGCAACGGTTGTTTTTCCTTCTGCTGGCGTCGCCGAACTTACTACTAAAGAACGGATAACTGTATCGGGTGTTAATAATCTGACATTGGTATAAAGCGAACGAAATGCTTCTAATACCGGAGAATCTCCATGTCTTTCTTTTTTGGGCAAAACTCGTTTGATTGCTGCGGTTAAAAAGGCAAATCTCCCGGTTTTATTTATGGGTTTTCTGACTTTTCTGGCGAAAGGAATGATGCCTATTACTGGCAGCTTTGTTTCGTCTTCCACTTCATCAGGGGTGTGAAAAACATTGTTGATGACTTCGATGACAAAACCCAGCATTAAACCAACAACTAAACCGACAACGACGATTAAAGCTAATTGTTTTTTATTTAATTTGGCTTTAATCGGTTTCCCTTGTGCATCGCGGGGTAATTCGGGCGGGGCGATTAATTGCCAAGGGATTTCTTGCTGTGCGGCTTCGATTCGCAATTGATCTCGCTTGGCTAATAGTTGATTTAAGGTTTGGTTGGATACTTGTAATTTAGCTTCTAGTTGATTGGCTTCGCGGGTAATTGCGGGTAATTGACTGACTCTTTGTCTTAAACGATTTTCTGCATCGACAACGATTTGCTGGCGGGTGAAGAGTGCTTCTACTTCGCTTTTTGCTTTTTGTAATATGTTGAGGGATTCTTTTTGCGATCGCTCTCTCAATTCCTTTTCTTGTTCTCGCAAAACTCGCATGGTTTTACTTTCTTCCCGAAACCGCGCACTCGTCGCTTCAATTTCCCTATCGAGTTCGTGAATTTGGGTAATCAATTTATTATAAGCTTCATTATCTTGACTCAAAACTGCTGCATAATTTCCTTCATTATACAGTTGTTGCAGCATCGTATAAACCGACCGACTTTGAGCCAATTTCATTTGTATATCGACTCGCTCTTTTACAATTGCATTCGCTTGTTCCGACAGGTATCTATCTTGAATTGCCGGATCGACTAGGTTGTATTGCTGGCGCAAAGCTTGCAATCTTTTCCCCAAGGTATCGACTTGCTGCTGCATTTGGGGAATCTGATTTTCAATAAATCCCAGTCCTTGACTCAGATAGCTGTGGCGGTCTTCGCGGCTATATTTTAAATAAGCTTTGGAAATTTCATCTAATACAAATTGAACTTTATTCGGGTTTTTATCGCTGTAGCTTATTTCTAATATTTTCGTTCCTTCATCTTCTTTCATTATCCTTTCTATTTTGATCTGTTCGGCAAAATTTTTATCAACATCCGGATATTTATTTCTAATATTATCGATTATTGGCATCATTAATCGCGGGCTTTTTAACACGCGAATCTGACTTTCATAGTCTAAACTTTCGTTAGTTTTAGGATTGGTGATGCCTAAAGTTTGGGAAACCACCGATAGTAATTTATTTTCTGCCGCCGTGACGGGTTCGACCAAAAGTTGAAATTTTCCTTGATAGATGGGAGGGCGGGTAGAGAGGAAGAAAACCATAGCGCTGCTGGATGCGATCGCTCCCGCAATAATAACTATCGCCCGCCGTTGTCCTGCGGCAACAAGTTTCTTTATTTCCTTCAATACTTTTTCTTCATCGCTGCTTTCAACTCCGTTAGCATAGCGTTGATTTAATGACTGCGACAGCTTGCCATTGCGCTTAGATGAAATTTGAAATTGGGGATTTGAATTCATTGCTTACACCTATTTAAAAAAGTCTAATATTTCGGAGAATTTCCAAGATTCTGAAAATCGGGGATAATCCGCCGCCTCCCACACCAATCGTCAAAGCATCTGCAATTCGGGCTAAATTAGAACGGTTGACGACAATAATGTCATTATCGCGAACTAAGGGATTTGTTTTGCTGTCAATTCCTTGGGCGAAATCAACTGCAATTGTTTGTAGAGTAATCGTACCGTTGGAATTTAAACGAATTAATTCCACCTCGCTTTTCTTGCCGCGATCGCGATTAATTCCTCCTGCTGCTAACAATGCTTGACTCAAAGTAGTATTCGGCGCTACTTCTATTGTTCCCGGTTTTCCCACTTCTCCTACCACGCGCACAGTAATTCTCGCCGGGGAAAGACTCGACGCCGCTAATTGGGAAACTTCCGCCGGGTTAATTTCAGTCGCGGTAGGGACAAAAACTGTATCTCCTTCTTGTAGGATCGCATCTTGGCTGAAATCTCCCGCTTGCAACAATTGCCAGAAATTAACCTTAATAATTTGTTCGACTCCGGCGCGACTAGGACGGCGAATTTGAATATTGCGAACATCTGCGCCCGGTGTAATTCCTCCTGCTAGTTGAATTGCCCGCACCACGGTGGGAAATCCACCCGTTGTGCGGTCGATTTGGGTATCGCCTCCCAAGACAACGTAAGGTCCAGGACGTTTAACTTCTCCCACTACTGCTACAGTACGGGGTTTAGTTAAATCGGCGGCAAAACTAGCAGTTGATAGCAAGCGTGCTTCAGTGGGATTAAACGTTGTTAAGGTGGGAATAAATATAGTATCCCCATCTTCTAAAAGCAAATCTTGACTTGCATCACCAGTTTGCAAAAATTGCCACAGGTTGATGTTAAAAACTTGTTCCCCACCAAATTGATTCGGGCGGCGTAACTGGATATTGCGAATATCCGATAAAGGCGTCACACCTCCTGCTAGCTGAAGCGCGCGGGTTAAAGTTGGCAACCCCGCCGTCGTGCGGTCAATTTGCGTATCGCCGCCAATCACGACATAAGAACCAGGGCGGGTAATTTCCCCCAACACAGAAACGGATCGGGGTTTGGTAATATCTCTGGAAAAGCTAACGTTATCGAGTCGCCTTGCTTCGGCAGGATTAAACGTAGTTAAAGTCGGAATAAATATAGTATCCCCATCTTCTAAAAGGAAATCTTGATTGCTATCCCCGGCTTGCAAAAATTGCCACAAATTTACCCGAAAAACTTGTTGTCCCCCCGCATTATTGGGGCGGCGAATTTGAATGTTGCGGATATCGGCAGCGGCGGTAATTCCCCCTGCTACTTGCAGCGCGCGGGTGACAGTTGGCAACCCCGCCGTTGTGCGGTCAATTTGCGTATTCCCACCTAAAATAACGTAGGAACCGGGACGAGTAACTTCACCCAAAACCGCAACGTTGCGAGGTTTGGTAATATCTCTAGTAAAGTTAACGTTATTTAATTGGCGTGCTTCGGCGGGGTTGATGGTTGTAGTAGGAATAAATATAGTATCCCCATCTTGCAAAATTAAATCTTGACTCGCATCCCCCGCTTGCAAAAATTGCCATAAATTTACTCGAAAAACTTGTTCTCTACCCGTTTTAGTAGGGCGGCGAATTTGGATGTTGCGAATATCGGCGGCGGGTGTAATTCCCCCTGCTATTTGCAGCGCGCGGGTAATAGTTGGCAACCCCGCAGTTGTCCGGTCAATTTGAGTATTCCCGCCCAAAACAACGTAAGAACCGGGACGGGTGACTTCGCCTAAAATCGAAACGGTGCGGGGTTTATTAACATCGGTGGAAATGCTGGTTGTCGCTAATTGGCGCGCTTGGGTAGGAGTGACGCGGGTGGCGGTGGGAATAAAAATAGTATCGCCATCGCGCAAAGTAATGTCTTGATTCGGGTTGCCATTCTGTAAAAATGCTCTGATATTAATGGTCGCACTCCTGCCTTGTCTGCGGCGAATTTGGATGCGACTAATATCGGCAGATTGAGTAATTCCCCCTGCTTGTTGGATGACTTGAGTTACCGTTGGGTAGCGAATTCCAGGTTCTCTACCGATGACGGGGATGGTGTACGAACCGGGGTTATTAATTTCGCCAGAAATGGCAATGTTAATCGGACGCGGTTCTAAAAGTCTAATTGAAATGTCGGGTTCTTTGAGAATGCGGTTATATCGGGCGGTGATAGCGCGATCTGCTTGTTCTAGAGTCAGTCCCAAAATTGATACGCTACCGATCAGGGGGAGGTTTAATACACCATCGGTGGGGACGACGTACTCGCCGCTTTGTTGGGGTAAGTCGCCGTTATCGATGCGGATGCGATCGCCCGCCCCCAATCGATAAGCATCGGGCGCAAGTCGGCGCTGCGCCTGGGTGGGGGGGATATTCGTGGCGATCGCTAAAACCGACAGCGCGATCGCTACAACGGGTTTGGCGATTTTTGGAGAAATTTTATCGGAACCCATACAACCCGGTGTTAGAAAAGTCATCCCTCTGGGAATAATACCCCTAGAAAAATCTGTAGCAGGTTTTAATACCGCTATAGTAAACACTTTTGGGAGTCCTTGGAACATGAGTCAACCCCGCTTAGCGGTTCTCATGAGTTGTCACAACCGCCGCGATACAACCTTAACCTGTCTTGCAGCCATTTACGCCCAAGACATCCCCAGCGATATTTATTTGGTGGATGACGGCAGTTCTGACGGCACTTCAGCGGCAGTCAGCGCTAGCTATCCGGCAGTTAAAATCCTTCAGGGGAATGGCAACCTGTTCTGGGGCGGTGGGATGCAGTTGGCGTTTTCTACCGCACTGGCAGCAGGATATGACTTTTATTTATGGCTGAATGACGATACTAAACTTGTTCCCAATGCTTTGAGCCAGCTATTAAATACCTATCAAAGTCATCCTAATTCTATTGTGGTTGGGTCAACGCAAGACCCAATTTCGAGGGAATTAACTTATGGCGGCATGGTGCGGCAGAGTCGCTGGCGTCGGCTTAATTTTAGTTTGTTACCGCCCACAGAACAGCCCCAAGAATGCGAAACGATGTGCGGGAATTGCGTGTTAATTCCTCATATCATTGCCTCGCGGGTGGGAACGATCGATGGGGAGATTTTTACCCACGAGTTTGGAGATTGGGATTATGGTTTGAGGGCGCGTCAGTTGGGTTTTTCGGTTTGGATTGCACCGGGTTTTATCGGGACTTGCAGTAGAAATCCGATTAAAGGCAGTTGGAACGATCCAAATTTATCTTTGATTGAACGGTTTAAAAAGGCAGATAAGTTAAAGGGGGGTTTGCAACCCCGTGTTTGGCAGGAGTTTGCGCGCAGACATGCGGGTGCTTTTTGGTTGATTTATTGGGCTTCGCCCTATGTGCGGTTGGTTGTTGCTTCGGTGTTTAAGTCGTTGGAACATCCTGCTGTGGCGATTCAAAAGTAATGGGTTTGTTTAATGGTTGTAGGGGCTACTTTAACGAAATATTTCTTTGTTCGAGTAAGGGCGGGTTTAACGAAATATCTCGTGGTTCCACGAATTGATTGGTAAAACCCGCCCCTACTCTTTGGTAAAACCCGCCCCTACGCGGATATAACCCGTTTTTTTGAACCGCCAAGACGCCAAGAACGCCAAGAAAGAAGTGAAAGGGAGATGAGGAAGATGTTGAAAAATAGAGTTGGTTATTTATCGGGTGCGCCGCGTATTTCTACTTTACCGGAGGCGGCGGTTAGTGGGCCGAGAACTCGGGTTTTGGGTATTGTTAAGGGGTTTGAGTCTTTGGGGTGGAAAGTTAATTCGTTTATTGCGGGCGATCGCGTGCCTCGCAAGTGGGTGACGGAAGAGTCGGAACCGGCAGTTAATAGTAAGGCTTGGAAGATTTTTTTAATCGATTTGGTGCGTCTGGGACTGAATTTTGTTAATGCCCGCAAAGCTTGGAATGAGTTGAATGGCAAGGTCGATTTAGTTTACGAATATAATGCGGCTTTGGGTTCTTTGGGTTGGATTTTTAAGGAGTATGAGATTCCTTGGGTTGTGGAAACTCACCGACCTTTGTTTTATGAGGTGGAGGCGGAACGGCAAAATGTTTTCCTGAAAAAGTTGGCGCGCGAACGTGAGCTTAAGGTTTACCGTGATTGCGATTTAATTGTCACGATTACGGAAGCGTTGAAGGATATTTTAGTCACCCAAGGTGGTATACCGGCGGAGAAGGTTTTGGTGGTTCCCAGCAGCGTTGATACGGATGTTTTTAATCCGGAAACTGCCAAACCAAAGCGATTTTTTGATGGCTTCACGATTGGTTTTGTGGGCAATCTTTATGTTTGGCAGCGATTGGATTTTCTGCTGGAAGTTTTGCGCGAGTTGCGCGATGAAGGGTTAGATATTTCTTTGACTGTTGTCGGTAGCGGTCAAATGCAAAAAGAGTGGATGGCGAAAGCGTTGGATTTGGAATTGGCGGGGAATGTTAAGTTTGTAGGTCAAGTTCCTGGTAATGCGGTTCCCGATTATATTGCCGGATTTGATGTCGGTTATTCGGGACATCAACAATTACAAATCGGGACGATGTACCATTCCCCGTTAAAGATTTACGAATATATGGCGATGGGAAAACCCGTCGTAGCCTCGGCTTTTGCCGATGCAATTGAGGCGATTAAAGATGGTGAAACCGGCTTTTTATTCCAATCTGGAGATAAGGAAAGTTTAAAAGCTGCCCTCCGCAAGGCTTACGCAAATCGAGAATCATTGCCGGAAATTGGAAGTAAGGCGCGCGAGGAAATTATCGCGAATTACAGTTGGAATGCCCGAGTTGAAATGATGCTGGCAAAGATTCAAGACTTATTGGTGGGATAGGCAGGATGCCTATCCACCCACAAGAAAAATTAATCTCTTGTGGGGTGGGCGTCCCGCCCGCCCGTCAATTTTTGGCATTAATAAATTACAGGGAGAGATGACAATGCAACAATCTTATTCTTTGTTAGGAATTCAAGTAAATCCGCTGACAATTCCTGAATTAAATGCGTTAATTGCTAATGCGGTGGAATTAGGCGATCGCCGGATTATTGCTAACCACAATTTGCACAGTATTTATCTATACCACCACGATGCCAAAATGCGTTCCTTTTTTGCTAAAGCGCATTATACCCATATTGATGGAATGGCGTTAGTTTTGGTGGGGCGACTGCTGGGATATCCCCTCAAACGCGATCACCGCGTCACCTATGTGGACTGGACGGCACCTTTAATGGCAGAGGCGGCGCAGCAAGGTTGGCGAATTTTCTACCTGGGAGGCAAACCGGGTGTGGCTGAAAAAGGCGCAAAAATTCTACAACAGCGATTTCCAGGTTTAGAAATTGTCACGGCGGATGGTTATTTTGATGCCCGCCCGGAAAGTCCAGAAAATCTGGCTCTTTTAGAGCAAATTAATGCTTATAAGCCGCACATTTTGATGGTTGGTATGAGTATGCCCCGTCAAGAACGCTGGGTTTTGGATAATTTCGAGCGGTTAAATGCGAATGCAATTTTAACAGCAGGGGCAACTTTAGATTACGTTGCAGGTGCAGTCCCCACGCCGCCAAGGTGGGCGGGAAAATTGGGTTTAGAATGGCTATTTCGTTTAATCGCGGAACCCAAGCGTTTGTGGCGGCGCTATTTAGTTGAACCTTGGTTTTTGTTCTTCTTGTTGGTGGCAGATCTTTTTAAAGTAAGAGTGATGAGGAAAAGGGAGAGGGAGAAATTTGTCGGTTGAGATCTTGCGCTAGTAGCCAACTGAGGCAGAGCCTCGTTATTTTCGTTCCCAGGCAGGAGCCTGGGAACGAGATCAATGACCTATTACCAATTACCAATTACCAATTAGCCATTAGCCATTAGCAATTAGCAATTATGAATTCAAATCGACGTAATTTCTTGTTAGGTGCAAGTGCTTTTGTAAGTACTGCGGCTATGGGAATGGGATTTAAGTATTTTGATAGCCAAGTCGGTGCGAATGAGTTTGTTGTTAATGGTAATACTGGTTTGGGTAAGCGGGGGTTGGCGAAGGGTTTGTTGTATGGTGCAGCAAGCGATCGCAAACACCTTTCTTCTAATCCCATGTTGGCGAAATCTTTTGCCGAAGAGTGTTCGATTCTAGTGTCAGAAGACGATTTAAAATGGGCACCGCTTCGCCCTACTCCTAATACTTTTGATTTTAGTCAAGGTGATTGGTTGCTGCAATTTGCCCAAAGTCACAATATGCAGTTTCGCGGACACGTTTTAGTTTGGCATCAAAGAATGCCAACTTGGTTTAAGGAGGTGGTAAATCGCCAAAATGCCGAGAAGTTTTTACTCGATCACATCGCTAAGGTTGCGGGGCATTATGCTGGTAA
>DNGJ01000152.1:11201-12095 GCA_003486305.1 Cyanobacteria bacterium UBA11371 | reverse complement strand
GAGTGGTATGCATTACCACAATCGCCGCAATTATTCAAGCAGTTGTTAATGGTTTCTGGTTTAGACAGATACTATCAGATTGCTCGTTGCTTCCGCGATGAAGACTTGCGCGCCGACAGACAGCCAGAATTTACTCAACTCGACATGGAAATGAGTTTCATGTCGCAGGAAGAAGTGCTGCAACTCAACGAAGAATTAGTTAGTTATATCTTCAAACAAGTCAAAGGCATCGACATTCCTCGACCTTTCCCGCGCATAACTTATAAAGAAGCAATGGAAAGGTACGGCTGCGATAAACCGGATACGCGGTATGGATTAGAATTAGTCAACGTTTCCGACTTGTTGAAAGATTCTGGGTTTAAGGTATTTTCCGGAGCAATTTCTTCCGGCGGAATTGTCAAAATTTTACCGATTCCTGGCGGTAACGATACTGTATCCAACGTGCGGATCAAATCAGGCGGCGACTTATTCAAAGAAGCCAGCGACGCCGGTGCAAAAGGACTCGCCTACATCCGCGTGCGCGAAGGTGGAGAAATCGACACAATTGGTGCGATTAAAGACAACCTCAGCGAAGAACAAAAGCAAGAAATCCTCAAACGCACGGGTGCAACGGCAGGTCACTTATTACTATTTGGTGCAGGCGCAACTGATATGGTAAATAAAACCTTAGACCGCTTGCGTCAAGTTATCGCCCGCGAACAGGGATTAGTTGACCAAAATAAAATTAACTTACTTTGGGTAACCGATTTTCCCATGTTCGAGTGGAACGCNNGAAGCTGGTGCGAAAGGACTCGCATACATCCGCGTGCGAGAAGGTGGTGAAATTGACACCATTGGTGCAATTAAAACCAATTTGACCGAAGAACAAAAACAAGAAATCCTCAAACGCACGGG
>DNGJ01000152.1:0-11051 GCA_003486305.1 Cyanobacteria bacterium UBA11371 | reverse complement strand
TTTCCCATGTTCGAGTGGAACGCTGAAGAAAAGCGCCTCGAAGCCTTGCACCACCCATTTACCGCACCCAATCTTGAAGACATCAACGACCTCAAAACCGCAAGAGCGCAAGCTTACGATTTGGTTTATAACGGCACAGAAGTCGGCGGAGGTAGCTTGCGGATTTACCAGCGAGAAATCCAAGAGCAAGTATTTGAAGCGATTGGATTATCCCAAGAGCAAGCGTACAACAAATTCGGCTTTTTATTAGAAGCATTTGAATACGGCACGCCACCCCACGGCGGCATTGCCTACGGCTTAGACCGACTGGTAATGTTATTAGCAGGAGAAGAATCGATTCGGGATGTAATTGCATTTCCGAAGACTCAACAAGCGCGCTGCGTGTTAACAAATGCACCTTCGGGAGTCGATGCAAAACAAATGAAAGAATTGCACGTAGCATCGACATATAAACCCAAGTCATAGTAGCTAATGGCTAATGGCTAATGGCGTGTAAGGGCTTTCGCATTTGCGTACAAATATTTCAGATTTACCGACAAGATAACAGCGCAAATGCGAAAGCCCCTACGGCTAATGGCGTTCCCAGGCAGGAGCTGTGGGAACGAGGCTAATCGGTTTAAAATAGTAGGGTGCGTTAGATCTAAGAGAAAATGCGATCGCATGAAATCTAAGAATCTGTCACGCACCCTAACCCCGGAGTTCTTATGACTGAACTCCAACGGCAACGATCCGAACGTTTGGCGGCTCAGTTACGCGCGTTGGGGGTGGAGCCAGAAGAGTAATGCGATCGCGCTCATACGGAAGCAGCATTGACATCAATCGATTTGCAAGTCTATAATCTTGGCTAAACAATCGCTCCTCTGCGATGCGATCGCCAACATCTCCACCATATTTTCAACCACCATATTTTCAACCCAACTGCGAAACGTTTCTTCGCTGTTTCTCAATCGCGTCCATCCTGCCAAAAAATTAGCACAGAAGATAGCACATATTTTTGAAATTGCCTACCTATCTATATGCAGAGATTTACTCAAAACTTCAACCTTGGAATTAACCAGAAAATTATAAATAAAGGATGATGACATAATCAGTTTAAACGCACTTAAATAAACGTTACCAAGCTTGCAATTAGCAATTAGCAATTAGCAATTACCCATTACCCAATCAAGCAAAGTGTTAGAAACGCTCATTGTTTTTACCATTGGCTTAATCCCACCAGTGTTATCAGTTTGCTTCATGCGTCAAGCAGAAACACGGGCGCGAGAACAACTAAGATTGGCGATGGAACGAGCAAGCATGATGCCATTGCGAATGCCTAATGTGCCGCCAGAGGTACAATACGTCGAAGGAGTGGGTGAATTAATCGGCGATATTACCTGTCAATTTAATGCCCGTTCCGCCTACCTGCGCTGCGCGGTTAACCCCGATGGGCCATGCCAGGGTTGTCGCTATTATCAGCCACGGGAATAGGTGTGCTCTTGTGCAGGTGAGATCTGTAGGGGCGGGTTTGACCAATCACCTTTGACACAAGCAGACAATTCAAATAAACCCGCCCCCCAATGGTTAGTAGAGGTGAAAGATATTAGGCATAAAAAAATAGGGATGATATTCACCATCCCTGTCTATTAGCTGATTTTAGATTTTATTGGGGGGCGGGTTTATTTAGGATGTTTGTGAGAGGCAGATATTATTTGTAAAACCCACCCCTACATCAATCCAAAATCTAAAATCTCAAATCTCAAATTACAGTTGAGGAACGTACTGTTCTTTCTCAGGAACGACGGTGTACTCAGCCACAATTTGGCGGAATTCTTCACCGTCAATTGTTTCTTTTTCCACCAGCAGATCTACCAAGCGATCGATAACCGTGCGATTATCGCTGATAATTTGCTTGGCTTGTTTGTAGCACTCGTCTGTAATCGTTCGCACTTGGGCATCAATGCGGGCGGCAATTTCTTCCGAGTATTCAGCGCGCGTCATGAAGTCGCGACCCAAAAATACTTCGCCCGTTTGACTTTCTAAAGACAATGGTCCCAAATCAGACATACCGAAGCGAGTTACCATTTGTCGCGCCAAACCGGATACTTGTTGCAAGTCGCCACCAGCACCAGTGGTTACTTCCGCATCGCCAAAGATAATTTCTTCAGCAGCGCGCCCGCCCAAAGCGCCGGTAATCCGCGCCAACAACTGGGAGCGAGAAATTAATCCTTGGTCTTCATTCGGTGTAAACCAAGTCAAACCGCGCGCTTGTCCCCGTGGAATTAACGTCACCTTCTGAACCGGGTCGTGGTGTTGCAGCAGCGTGCCGACGATCGCATGACCAATTTCATGATAAGCAATTAGCCGCTTGCTCTTGCTATCCACTAGGGGCGTACCTTCCATACCGGCGACCACCCGGTCAACAGCATCGTTAATTTCCGCCATCGTAATCGCTTCTTTACGGCGACGGGCGGTTAAAATCGCGGCTTCGTTGAGCAAGTTCGCCAAATCTGCACCTGTAAAGCCAGGAGTGCGACGCGCGATACCTTCTAACGATACTTCCTTTGACAGTTTCTTGTTCCGCGCGTGGACGTTGAGAACTTCCAGGCGTCCCTTAATATCGGGAGCATCGACTAAAATTTGACGGTCGAAGCGTCCCGGACGCAACAAAGCAGCATCTAATACATCGGGGCGGTTGGTAGCGGCGATGATAATAATGCCGGTATTGCCTTCAAACCCGTCCATTTCTGTTAATAACTGGTTGAGGGTTTGTTCGCGTTCGTCGTTACCGCCGCCAATACCAGCGCCGCGCTGACGACCTACCGCATCAATTTCATCGATGAATACCAAGCAAGGGGCGTTTTCTTTGGCTTTTTTGAATAAGTCGCGCACGCGGGAAGCGCCCACACCGACGAACATTTCGACAAATTCGCTACCAGAAATACTGAAGAAAGGAACCCCTGCTTCTCCAGCGATCGCTTTAGCAAGTAAAGTTTTACCAGTTCCGGGAGGCCCAATCAACAACACGCCTTTGGGAATCCGCGCCCCCACAGCGCTGAATTTCTCCGGTTGTTTGAGGAAGGTAACGATTTCTTGCAATTCTTCTTTCGCTTCTTCAATCCCCGCCACATCGTCAAATTTAACGCCGGTTTTGGCTTCCATTTGAAAGCGGGCGCGAGATTTGCCAAAACTCATCGCTTGTCCGGGACCGCCGGGAATGTTGTTAGAGCGACGGAACAGGAAAAACAGACCAGCAATTAGCAAAATTGGGAATACCAGATTGCCCAATAACCCCCAAATAGCGCCGTCATTGCGGATGGGGTGAACATCAAAACTAATTTTGTTATCGCGCAGTCTAGCAATTAGTTCCGGCGCGGCGGCGGGTAAGTCCACGCGCAGCCGTTGGGGTTGGTTGTCTAGTTCTGGGTCTATCGCCTCAACAATTGCCGTCCTACCGCTATCGTAGAGATCGACACCGATGACTCTACCCGCATCCAGGTATTCCAAAAAGCGCCCGTAGGTCATGCGAGTGCTAGCAGCGTTCCTGCCCATATCTACGGGCGCGGGGGCAAATGCACCTTGCCAGAGGAAAAATCCAATCACCAAGGCAGGCAACGTCCACAGCAGGACAACTTTCCAGGACAATTTCATATGGTTGCCTCTAAATTCAGATCCAACTAATTTTTTGATGGTTAATGTAACGCTTCGCGCCAACCAAGCGGCAAAGCGATCGCTACACCATGAAAATTAGAACCGATAACAAATCTTAACTAAATTTAACTTAATTCGCTCTCTTAAAGCAAGCGAGCGGGTGAGCGGGTGAGCTGGTGTGCTGGTGTGCTGGTGTGCGGGTAAGATGTCAGCAAATCTTTTTTACAATCCCACCGTTCGGCTGACGGCTCGACTGAGCGCTCGCCGAATGTCGCTCACGGCCCAAGCCTGCCCCAGAAGCCCACCTGCACCAGAAGCCCACCTGCACGAATCAGCTACCAGCCACAGGTGCGACGGTAGGACTGCGATCGCTCAATATACTCCAGTCGGGTCTGAGGTTTTTGGCTTGACGCAGGTAGGGATGGTAGATTGCTGCGTTAGGTTTGGGGACGTTAACGTGGATCAGACAGCGAATGCAGCGCTGTAAACTGCCCTCTACGTGCATCTGTTGGACATCTAACAGTGCCACATTATCCCAGTGGGGACGTTCGCGCGCGATCGCAGCTGGATAAATCGCATCCAGATCGCGGGTGGCAGAAAAAATTGCACTAATAATATCGTTCGGGTCTAAATGATTCCCCTGTTCTAATTGCTCGAGCAGTTCCATCACTGCTTCTCGAATTGCTTCAACAGAATTTTCTGATACAGTTGTTGCCCCGCGAATTGCGCGAACTTGCCACTCCACGCTAAAATCCTCCATATTTTGTTATTGCTAATTGCTAATTGCTAATTGGTATTGATTCTTGAGCCGTTCGCATCAGGGTCGATACAGCCACAACGGCAAGCCGCTGTGAGTCAGCTCGAATTCTAACCAATTGATCGAAGATACCAAACCAGAACTTGCTTGAGTTTTCCCAGACAGCAAGCGGTTGATCGCTCCTTTGCGTTCTTCAAAGTTATAGCATCGCGTTTTTTCCGGGTCGAGTCCCACCAGTTGAGCTGCCCAACGTCGGGCATCTTCCTCGGTGCCTAGTCGGTCTACAACACCCAGTTCTAATGCTTGTTCTCCCGTAAAAATACGCCCGTCGGCAAAACTCCTTACCGTTTCTGGTTCCAGATTGCGCGACTCGGCAACCGTTTGGACAAACTGGGAATAGCTGATGTCGATCAATTCTTGCAGAATATTTTTTTCTGCATCGGTCAGTTCGCGGTCAAACGCCAATATATCTTTATAAGGGCCGGATTTGATCGTTTTAAAAGAAACACCGATTTTTTCTAACAAGCGTTCTAAATTATTACCGCGTAGAATTACCCCGATACTGCCGGTAATCGTACCTGGGTTTGCCATGATATGAGTCGCGCCCATGCCGATGTAAACGCCGCCAGATGCCGAGATATTGCCGAAGCTGGCGACGATCTTGACCTTTTGTTGCAGGCGCTTCAAGGCGCTGTAGATTTCTTGGGAATCTCCTACAGTACCTCCAGGGCTATCGATCCGCAGCAGTAAAGCGGGAAAACGTCGTTCCTCAATGGTTTTGAGCGCTTCGAGGACACGTTTGCGGGTGGCGCTAGCGATCGCGCCGGTAATTTCAATTCGAGCAATTTGTTTCCGAAATCTAGGCTTAAAAGGCCACATGATAGGCAGATCTTCCTGAGCGGCGATCGATACTGTGCAGCGCTTGAGCGGGTGAGCAAGTGAGCGGGTGAGCAAGTGAGCAGGAAAACTTCTTCACCCAAAACTCAAGACAATCTCACTTTCCCATGCTCCATGCCCCATCCCCCAACAAGAGAGCAGCAATTCTAGTGTGCCTTATTCGCCACCTTGTCGTACCAACTCCCTAATCTTGTCTTAATCTTGCAGCCAAGGCGTCTAGCCAAACCCTACCTCATTTAATAGATATTTCTCTATGTATCGGATTCTTAACAGAAATTCACGATACTCTACAATAAGATGCAGTCTTAACCGATTCCAAGCTCTCAACGTCTTGGAGCTATTTCATGCACTGGATACTAACTCGATTTAACATTACAAGCATCTTCAGGTTGACCGCAGCGTATACCATAGCAGGGCGCAAAAGTCAAGAAAATGACTCGAAATTACCCGGATCTCTCCTGATGTTGATTGCCCCATTTTTTCTGTGGGGGACGGCAATGGTGGCGATGAAAGGGGTAATTCCCCATACGACACCGCTGTTTATGGCTGGGGTACGCTTAGTACCGGCGGGAGTATTGGTGTTGTTGTTCGCCGCGTTGACCCGAAGGCGGCAGCCCACTAGCTTCTTAGCATGGCTGTGGATCGGTTTGTTTGCCTTAGTCGATGGGGCATTGTTTCAAGGCTTTTTAGCAGCAGGATTGGTTCGCACCGATGCGGGTTTGGGATCGGTAATGATTGACTCCCAACCCCTAGCGGTAGCGTTATTATCTTTGTGGTTATTTGGAGAACGCATCGGCATCTTAGGCTGGTTGGGGCTTGGTTTAGGCGTGTTGGGGATTAGTTTGATTGGGTTACCTTCCGAGTGGATTGTTGATTGGCTGCACCAAATTGGGGGATCGGGGCTGGCTATAATTGGCAATCCTCAAGCCGTTGTGAACGGCGAACCCGGGATGCTGACGACCCATTACGGACAATGGTTGATGCTGGTGGCGGCACTGTCGATGGCGCTGGGAACGATTATTGCCCGTCACCTTTGTCGCTATGCAGATCCGGTGGTTGCTACGGGATGGCATATGATTTTGGGCGGGTTGCCGTTATTCGCGCTGTCGGCGGCGACAGAAAGCGAGCAATGGGTGAATATCGATTTATCGGGTTGGATGGCGTTGAGCTACTCGACAGTATTTGGTAGCGCGATCGCATACGGTTTATTCTTTTACTTCGCCTCCAGTGGCAGTTTGACGAGTTTAAGTTCCCTCACCTTCCTCACCCCAGTATTCGCCCTGTTATTTGGTAACCTGTTTTTGTCAGAAATGCTCAATTCACTCCAGTGGAGCGGCGTTGTCTTAACCCTGGTAAGTATATACCTAGTAAATCAGCGGGATATACTGAGAAATCTCCTACAACCCAAGGCAAGCATTGGCAAAATGCCTGAACTTCTGGAACAACCCACCAACCAATTAGAATCGTTTCTCTTGCGAGGAAGCGAGGTGCCGGTTCCAGTAGAATCTGAATCGGAAATCTGACTTGAGGACGAGAGCGCCAATCGCGCTCTCGATTGCTGCGGGTGACGCATCTTAAGAAAATGCCATTCTAAGAGCGATCGCGCCAGCTTGACGCGATCGCGTCTCTCCAGGATAATCCCTTGCTTGCTGCTGCCAAATCCGATACGACTTACGGATAAGATCGGGTCTCTACTCACAGTGAAATTTGTAAATTTACTGTAAACTCCAAAGCGTACTTGCTGAGTTTCTGGGTAGATGCCAGTTTAGGATTGAACTAGCCCAAGTTATCTACCCAGGAGATAGTTTGGCTACCTCTTCTAGCCGTGAGTTGGTTTATGATGCCCCCACGCTTTGTTTTGCTTCTAATAACTTGTATCACTTGCCTCGGCTTTGCCCCCAGTTCAGTCGGCACAACGGCGACGCAAGAGCGTGAGGCACCCGAACGCAACGTTGGCGTTGAGAGAGCCAATAATAATTTATTTTCCGGTTCGCCAGCAGCGTTGGTAGTAGCCCAGGCTACTCCGAAGCCTTCCCCAACTCCAACGGACACCCTACCAAACCTCAATAAGCCAAAACCTGCCCCGGCACAAACTCCGGCTTTCGGGTTTCTCAGAAACAGATGGTCGTTGGCGTGGATCGGTGCGGCGGTGGTGTTTTTTGCGATCGCTGGAGGACTATACTACTTGCAGCGACGTTACGATAACCAACCCGAGCCAAAAGAGCAAAAACCGCTACCAGATTCAGCCGCCCCCGATGTACTAGACATCGATGAGTTTGAAGCCAACTTTGGCAGCCATGAAATAGAACCGGGTAAAAACGGATATAATAACCCAATTTCCCCAATACCTGAACACTATTTAGAAGCATCAAAGGCATCAGAAGCTAACAACGGCAGCAATCCATTTAATGCATTGCCCGAACAACCCGATTCACAAAATTCCAAGCCAGAATCTCAAACAGAACAACCACCCCCACAATCTGACGAAGAAAATCTGCCAGTACAAGAAACAACTCGCATCGCCAGAATTAATATAGTCGATCAACTAATCCGAGATCTGCACAATGGCGATCCCACCAAGCGGCGTAAAGCGATCTGGGAACTGGCACAGCGGGGAGATTCGCGAGCCATGCAGCCTTTGCTAGATTTATTGATGGATGCAGATTCCCAGCAACGCAGTTTAATCTTAGAAGCACTCTCCCAAATTGGCACTCGCACGCTTAAACCAATGAACCGCGCTTTAGCTGTTTCGCTACAAGATGATAATGCAGAAGTGCGAAAAAATGCGATCCGGGATCTAACCCGAATGTACGAATCCTTGGCGCAACTCAGCCAACTGCTACGCCACGCTGTCGAAGACCCCGATAAAGAAGTGCAAGAAACTGCCCGTTGGGCTTTAACTCAGTTAAGCCGAATTCGCACTTTACCAGGCATGGAAAATCGGTCTAACTCCAGAAATCCACCAAACGAATTTTAGATTTAAGATTGCAGATTGCAGATTAAAGCAGATTTTAGATTTAAAATGGGCAATTATTCAATAAATCTCAAATCTGAAATCTCAAATCTGCAATATGCAATTATTCAATAAATCTCAAATCTGAAATCTCAAATGCCAACTGACTTGCTAAAACTGTTGTTTATCTCTACTCCCGTAGGCCCCTTGGGAACCGGGTTAGGGGGCGGTGTAGAATTAACCCTGAATAATATTGCCCAAGGAATGCTCCGGCGGGGTCATAAGCTACAAATTGTCGCGCCTTTTGGATCGGTTTTGGGAACGCTACCCATCGTTCAAATTGCCGGAAAATATCAGTTAACTGCTCAAACTCAAGGGCGCGATGCTCCGATTATCCTGCCGGAAAATCCCAATTTGGCTTCTCTGTGGGATTACGCCAGGGAAGTACAGAACGATTGGGATTTAATTGTTAATTTTGCTTACGATTGGTTGCCTTTTTACCTGACACCGTTTTTTGGGCGTCCAATTGCTCATTTAGTCAGTATGGGTTCCCTCTCCGACGAGATGGATCGAATTATTGGACGGGTGGCGATGCAGTTTCCCGGTACTATTGGCGTTCACAGTTTGGCGCAGGCGGCGACGTTTCCATTTGCCCAATCTTGTCGCTGTTTGGGTAATGGTATCGATCTGTCGCTGTACGATTTCTGCGAGGAACCGCAATCAAGTTTGGCATGGGTGGGACGAATTTCCCCGGAGAAGGGGCTAGAAGACGCTGTAGCGGCTGCCAATCGCACGGGGTTGCGTTTAAAGGTTATGGGCGCGATGCACGATAAAGCTTATTGGGAGCAGGTTTGCGAGGCTTTTCCATCAGCGCCGATCGATTATTTGGGGTTTCTTTCTACGGATGAGTTGCAGCAGCAGTTGCGCGAGTGTCGGGCGCTTTTAATGACGCCGCGTTGGGTGGAAGCGTTTGGAAATGTAGCAATTGAAGCGCTAGCTTGTGGCGTTCCGGTGATATCATATCGTCGGGGTGGGCCGACAGAAATTGTCCGGGATGGGGAAACGGGTTTTTTGGTCGAACCGGATAGCGTAGATGGGTTAATCGAGGCGATTGGGAAATTAGATACGATTAACCGCAAGGATTGTCGTGCCAGAGCAGAAGTAGAGTATTCTTTGGAGGCGTTGAGCGATCGCTTCGATGCCTGGTTTCAAGATATTGTAGGTTAGGCAGGCCCCGATGCCTACCCCACAATAATAAAATTAAGTCTCTTGTGGGGTGGGACGTATTGCCCGCCCTACTTTCAAATTTCCTCTAATTCCTTCAGCCGATTTTTGAGAGAGTCAAATTTATCGATTAACTGCAAAACTACCATTGCAATATCCGGTCTAACTTCGGGTTGAGCCGTTTGATCTATTTGTGTCTGCGCCCATTCTTTTAAATATTGCACCATCATTTGTTCGGGGGAAAATAAATTCATATCGGTAACATTTTTGAATTTTTGACGCAGGCGTATCAACAATTCTTCATCTTCCGTTTGGACTTCATAGCCTACGTTATCAGCAGCGCGGATTGAGATCCAAGGTTGATTTTTCCCGTCAAAATAGCCGGAAAATAAACCATCAAGCAATGGGGTTAAATTGGGAGCTAACCTGAGCAAATCTCTACCGCTTACTCTTGTTTGAGCATCCGCTAGCTGTTGCAATTCATCCGCCGAATTACCGGAACAATCTAACTCAGAAATATCCCATTGGGAAGTTGAGGCTAGGGGTTCGACTAAGTGCAGGATATTCGATAGGTTAACGTCTAAAGATCTATCGCCTGTTTCAGCGGTGATAATGATGCGATGCATGGGAACTGTTATTTTGGGGATTTAACTTTTAATTTAACTCCTTTGCTGAAAAATAGCTCAGAAATAAATTTCACTTAAAACTGATTTTGTTTATTGTATTGGGTAAATCATATACTATCGGTAAAACCCGCCTGCATCAGGAAAAATAATGAAGCACCCCTGCAAACTACCACCACCATTACAACCCGGAGATTTGTTGCGAGTCGTTGCGCCTTGCGGTGCGATGCGCGAATTTGACGCATTTTACCAAGGGGTGGAAATTTGGCGCAGGCGCGGCTATCAGGTAGAAATTAGCAGCAGTATAGACAAGCGTTGGGGCTATCTTGCGGGTACGGATGAAGTTCGTCGCGAGGAACTTTTAGAATCATGGATCGACCCAAATGTCAAGGGAATTCTCTGTGCTAGAGGCGGTTACGGCAGCGCCCGGTTATTGGAAAATTGGACATGGAATGCTGTAGGGGCGGGTAATACCTCCAATCTTTCCATCAAACAGACAACCGAACAAAACCCGCCCCCTAGCGGAAATCAAGATAACCAATTACCAATTACCAATTACCAATTACCCAAATGGTTAATTGGCTTTTCTGATGTAACGGGGTTGCTTTGGAGTCTTTATCAAAAGGGGATTTCCGGCGTACATGCGCCATTAATGACTACAATTGCAGAAGAGCCAGATTGGTCGTTGCAACGCTTGTTTAATTGGGTGGAAAAACACGAGTTAGAACCTTTAAAAGGAATTGGTTGGGGTGGGGGAAAGGTGAGCGGTATTTTATTACCAGCTAATTTTACAGTGGCGACGCATTTACTGGGAACGCCGATACAACCTGGGTTAGATAATGTTATTCTCGCTTTGGAAGATGTGACGGAAGCGCCTTATCGGATTGACCGAATGCTGACACAATGGAGGTTATGCGGGGCGTTTAAAAAAGTGCGGGGTATTGCATTGGGGCGTTTTAGTCGGTGC
>DNGJ01000448.1:60265-68567 GCA_003486305.1 Cyanobacteria bacterium UBA11371 | reverse complement strand
GCGATGTCGGATTTCAATCTGTCCCTGGACTTGGGATTTTTGACCAAAAATAAAAAATACACCTTCTTCAAGCCCAAGTTTATTTTCTACGCCACCTACCTTTCAGAAAAAATTGGTTACTGGCGCTATATCACAATTTATCGTCATTTGGAAGCGCATCCAGAAGATCGGATTTATCCAATTTTCCGCTTCTTTGAAAATTGGTGTCAGGATGAAAACCGCCACGGCGACTTCTTTGACGCCATCATGAAGTCGCAACCTCACACGCTGAACGATTGGAAGGCGAAGCTGTGGAGTCGCTTCTTCCTGCTGTCGGTGTTTGCGACGATGTATCTCAACGACATTCAGCGGAAAGATTTCTATGCATCAATTGGTTTGGATGCGCGGGAATATGATATTCACGTGATCGAGAAAACCAACGAAACCGCTGGGCGCGTGTTCCCGGTGATGTTGGATGTGAACAATCCAGAGTTTTATCAGCGACTCGATGTTTGCGTTAAGAATAACGAAAAATTGACAGCGATCGCTAACTCCAACACTCCCAAATTCCTGCAATTGTTCCAAAAGCTGCCATACTACATCTCAAATGGTTGGCAGTTACTGCGGCTGTACTTAATGAAGCCAATTGATGTAACTTCTCTCGAAGGTACGGTCAAATAGTTTTTCATCTGTTGCTCCTTGATTATCGCGGTTCTGCTTTTAGTAGAACCGTTTTTTTTGCAACGGATTTTGCAGAAAATCTAACGGATGCTATATTTGCTAACGTATCAACATAACTTATCCCCTTTATTTGGTTCGCTGCTAGCACTTTGTGGGTTTAAATTTATAATTTTCGCTTGCAATGAAATTCAATTCCTGGCTTGTACCGATTGGCATTAGCTTGACACTGGTAACAAATCCTGCTTGGTGTCAAACTCAACCCCAAGCAAATCCCACGCCTGCTGGTGGCGAACAAACTCAGCCCCAACCAAATCCTACTCCTGCGGCGGGTGACTTAGATTTAAGTCCAGAAATTATTGAAAGCAGTCCGGTTTTGCAACGATGGCGACAACAAGTGCCGAATGTGCTGCGGGAAATTAGAAATGACCCCAGTTTTCGGACACGACTGCGATTGGGTTATTCCCAGTTTTCTTCAAGCGATCGCGCTAGCGGTGTAAATTTAGGCGTAGAAGATTTCTTTCTCGGTCGCACCGGCTTAACCCTAAGTGGAGAATACCAAACTTCGTTTAACGGCGAACGTTCTGCCTATGGGGGAGATTTGCGTTATTACCTGCTTCCTTTAGGCGGATATATAAATGTTGCCCCTGTATTGGGTTATCGGTATTTAGAAACCGACAAATATTCCAGGGGTGGGGTGAATATCGGTGGTAGGTTAATGTTGGTATTATCTCGCGGCGGTGCGGCAGATATCTCTTTAACTCAAAGTTGGGTATCGCCAGGAACCGATGAAGAAATTGGTTTGACAACGCTTTCTTTTGGTTATGCAGTTACTCGTAATGTGCGAGTTGCTACAGATATTCAGCGACAAAATGCCAGGGAAGATAAAGATAGTCGGGTGGGAATTGTTTTCGAGTGGATGCCTTGAGGTTATACAGCGAGGTCTAGAGGCAAATCGCTGATATCTCTCAAACGCTTGCCTTCAACCATAATTCGCAACATTTCAGCAGCATCCTCTAAATCTGCTTCCCTAACAGCCGCCATCAACTCATAGAGAGCAAAATGGTAAACACAGTCTATATCACCTGTGCCAAGCGCAATAGAAGCAATTCGGCTGGGCAAAGGTTCAGCAGTTACTACGATAATGTGAGGTAATTTGCCTTTCCGGTTTCTAATCAGATTGAGTGCTTCTGTTCGGCAGTTTTGATGCGCGATCGCTGCGGATTGTCCATTTGCAAGAAATGCTGGCATGTAGAATAGAAGCGCCATTATTCTTTTGTCTGAGAATTGCATAAGTCACTGATTCCTCATCCACCAGTTCAGATATTGCATTAATTCGGTCATCTGGTTCTGGGACGCGGAACATCACAATATCAGGTGTAATAGTGTAGTCACTGCCTAAAGCGGCGGCAAGTGCTGGGTTAGATCTAGCTGCTTCATCAAGTATAACCAAGTGAGTATACTGCTCAAATTGAGCTATAGATAATCTATCTCGACTGCTAACTTTTCTAATTCCCCATGTTCCAGGTCTGAGATGAGCGAGTCTTCCGAAACAATCCTGTATAAACTCCAAAACTAAATCTTCAAAGACTTTTCCAGAAGTTTGTCCAGCAATCCGACCAATACTCACTTCTCCTTGCAACTTTTCAACTATACGTCTCGCAATATTAGAACTGGATCTACTTGATGCATCCGCAAAGTTAGGCACGCCTTGATTATTAAAACGTATTAGCCCAACCAGTACAGCGGCATGAAAGTTTGTTCTAGCTTCAGACAAATAAGCACTCATGCCTTTCTTTCTCAAATGAATCTAACATAACCCGGATAGTTCTAGCGATCGCTCCTGCTAGCGGTGGAGGAACGGCGTTGCCAATCTGCCTTGCAATTTCTGATTTACTGCCAATAAAACGAAAATCATCCGGAAATCCCATCAGTCTTGCTGCTTCTCTATGCGTGATTGGTCGGTGTTTTTCTGGATGAAGATAGCGTCCTTTTTCCGGTTTAAAAAATTCAGTTCTAATTGTTACTGATGGTTTATCCCACCATAATCGACCAAACAAATCCGTTCCTCCAGAAGTTTTTTTAATCCAACAATCGGGAGTTAATTCGGGTGCATTCTTTTGCAAGTCAAAGCGATTACCTCCTGGAGGAACAGCTTGATAACGCGCCAAACTTATTTCAATAGGATTTCGTCCAAAGTGTAAATCAAGCGGTGGTGGAATTTGGCGAATTTCTGTTCCTTCAGGTTCAGGTAGATCGCCTATTGCATCGCGAACTGTCAGCCAATTAGGAAGATTACTTAAAAGCGGTAGATTAGAATGAGTAGGTAGTGGAGGAAAACAAGGAGATAAATTTGCCTTTTGCTTCCAGCCAATCATGAACCCGCGTCTGCGTATTTGTGGAACTCCATAATCTGCCGCATTTAAAATCGCAGAAGCGATATTAAAACCAATTTTTTCTGCGCTATTCTTTAGTTCATTACACTCTTTTGAGCGCAAAAACTCAGAAACATTTTCGATGACAAAAATTGAGGCTTGTGTTGATTCCACAACCTGCATGAATGGTTGCCAAAGTGAGCGACGGGAGTCGCCTTGTCGCTTTTTGTTAAGCAAGCTAAAGCCTTGACAAGGCAAACCGCCGATTACAACATCCGACAGAGGAATTTTTGGTTTTCTCGCTAGCCAGTCTTCGATATTGGCTAATATCCCATATCTGCCAAAATTAGCGGCATAACTTTCTATAGCAGCCCGATCGTCATCTAGGGCAAGGATACTTTGAAATCCGCCCCCATATCGTTCGTCGGTGAATCCCAGAGTCAAACCACCTGCTCCTGAGAACAGGTCAATTAGACGATATTTTCTAGCGATGCTGTCGCGCAATAGATCGCTCCTGATACAGAGAGTTACAATTATAAATGATTTAGTAACTCTTGCTGCCAAGTTGCGAGTAAAATTTACTCGCCTTATATTGCTAGGCGGAAATCAAAGATTTAATGCGATCGCTCATCTCACCTATCTGTTTCTCATCGATATGTTCGGCAATATCGTTATAAAATACCACGACAGCAACAACCGAACCCGATTCTATAATCGGCACGCCCAAAGCTGCCTTTAACCCGGCTTTTTTAGCCAGATGAGATCTGTAGTATATCGATGGTTCTAAAGATGCGTTTTCAATCCATTCACTTTGTTGGGTTAACCATACGCGCCCCGGTAACCCAGCACCCACGCCAAAAGTAAACGTTTCAGATTCTTGGCGGAATTCTGCATATTTATCATCAGCCATGTAGAAAGCTGGATGGCATTGCAGCAGATCGTTTTTTGGCACCCAGATTTCGCCGTATTTCCAGCTAGCAGATTCGCAGATTTGTTTGAGGATCTGCGTCAATTCGGTTTCTGAATTATCGGGTTTAATTTCCAGCAAGATGGCGTTCGGTAGTTTTATGCGATCGCCTATAATTATACATCTATTTTTACCTAGTCCCATAAAAATAACCCTCCAGCAAAGTTGCCAGAGGGTTAATTTCAAATCTTTCTATTAACTAGCCGACCAAAGTCAAATCTTTGTCAGGCGTAGAATCAGAAGCTTTTTCTTCCGCTTTTGGCGCGTACAGAACTTCCTCAACGATCGCATCAGAAGTAACTTCTGGATGTGCGGTACTATCAACTACAGCAGCTTTTGCCATACGTGTTTTATAGACTACACCTGCTGCGACGGCACCTGCAACTGCGGTAATCCCAACGCCTGCGATCGCCATCTTTTTGGGAAAATCCATTTTGCTCGCAGTTAAGCTGGGCGAATTGCCATCTGTCGCAGTATTAGCGCCCTTATTCTTGCCGAACATACAAGAATAAGCTTCGGCGGGAGCAACTGAAGCTAACAAAATGCTGCTCGCAGCAGCCGTGGAAAGGATTGCTGAAAGGCGTAGATTTAGTTTCATTATTGCTGCTTGTGAAGAATGATTACTTTTTTAGCAACAATTTCAAAGACTTGTCAAGTTAAGCTGGATACAAAAACAAAAAATTTTTAACCCTGACAAAATTTATACATAACTTATAAGGTTTGGCTGTGGTAATAGGTAATAGGTAATAGGTAATTGGATGAAAAAGCTTGTGGATTCAATACAATTACCAATTACCGATTACCCATTACCAGTCTAAAAAGCTGATGTTGACTTTGACGCAACGCTTACCAGCAAATCCCGATGCAGCAGTTAGCTTTACCCTGTCGCTGACCGCAGAGGAACGCAGGCGCAGTCGCAATTGCTACAAAGCGCCTGACGGACAAGCAATGTATTTGCGCTTACCGAGAGGAACGGTGTTGCGCGATCGCGATCTGTTACTCTCGGACAGCGGTGATATTATAGTTTGCGTGGAGGCTAAACCAGAACCCGTCCTCACGGTAACCGCTAAAACACCCCTAGCGCTGCTAAAAGCAGCGTATCATTTGGGGAATCGTCACGTAGCGCTAGAAATTACTACAACTTACTTACGACTCTCCCCAGATCCGGTGTTGAAGACTATGCTCGAACAAATGGATCTGGAGGTAAAAGAAGAAGTGGTGCCTTTTCAGCCGGTGGTAGGTGCTTATGGACACCAGCATTAGCGGAATTTGGGATGTTGGATTAGGTTTCGTCTTCGAGCGATCGCTTGGGAGTTCCCAACTCGTCTGGTAACTCTTCCAAACTGCAATTTAAAGCTCGACAGAGAGCTTTAACTTGAGGAATAGTCAAACTAGGTTGATACTCGCCACCTTCCCAAGCTTGAACTGCTCTGGTAGAAACTCCCAGTAACTTTGCTAATTGCTCTTGGGTTAATTGCACTCTTCTTCTTAACACCTTTAAAGGACTTTCCGGCGCATCTAATTCTCGTTTTTTCTTGACCATGTTAACCATAATGGATGACCTCGTACTGCTAAATTTGTTGCAATTGACTAACTCAGCATTTCCTGTGGGTGCTTACAGTTATTCAGAAGGTTTGGAACAGCTAGTTGCTTGGGGAACGATCGAAGACGAGCCGAGTCTGGAACATTGGTTAAAACGGGAACTAAAATGCGGTGCAATTCGGGTAGAAGCGGCGGTGATGTTGCGAGCTTATCAAGCTGCTAAGCTAGGCAATTTAGAGAAGTTGAGTTATTGGAATGATTGGCTACGAGCGGCGAGGGAAACTGAAGAATTGCGCGAGCAAAGTTTGCAGATGGGACGCGCTTTAACGCGCTTGCTGCAACATTTAGAACCGCAACTAATGCCGATGGTGAAAGCTTGCGGAAGTGATTGTAATTATGCGATCGCTTTCGCCATTGTCGCCGCTCACTGGCAAATAACCGATAAAACCGCCGTACTCGGATACTTACACAGTTGGGCAACAAATTTAATCGGTGCAGGGGTTAAACTGATTCCTCTGGGGCAAACTGCCGCTCAACAGTTGCTGCTAAAATTACATATCAGCATCGTTGAATCGACAGCAGAAATTTTAGCTTTGCCAGATGATGACTTGAGCAGTTGCACTTGGGGATTAGCACTAGCCAGTATGGCTCACGAAACCCAATATTCCCGCTTATTTCGCAGTTGATTTATTAGGTAAATTGCTAATTGCTAATTGCTAATCGCCGCAATAATCGCTCATATTCGTTTTTTTCATGATGGTTGATGCCTCCCTATCAAACTTTGGTCACCGAGGTTGTGTACCTTTGTGCGCCTAAACAATAGCGTATCTAATTCTTTAGTTCACGTCCACCATAAAAACGTAATTTCACTGAATCTTTATTTAAGTACCTAAAATAAAAATTTTTCAAATTTAGCTCAAATATTGCAGGATTGTACTGGGAGTAAATCTACCGATTTTACTTGAATTTTACAAAGAATTTATTAAGTAGAAAGAGGTTTTAGTGCAGCAATTGCAACTCGACCAAGAGTTGGTGAAGTTGGTGTAAAAAAAGAAAGCGATCGCAACCAATTAAAAATTTCAGTAAATTTACGGATAATAGCTGTTGGATGCTTTAATCAAATAACTGGATCGGGAGAAATTATCTATGACTGCGTTTCGCGTGGGAATTGCAGGCCCGGTGGGGTCGGGAAAAACGGCGTTGGTCGATGCATTGTGCAAGGCGATGCGCCAGCAATACAGCATTGCGGTCGTGACCAACGATATTTATACCCAGGAGGATGCTCAGTTTTTGGTCAGGAGTCAGGCGTTAGAGAGTTCGCGCATCCTGGGCGTGGAAACTGGCGGCTGTCCCCACACCGCGATTCGCGAAGATGCATCGATGAATCTAGTCGCCATCGAACAAATGGAAAATCGCTTTCACAATCTCGACCTCATTTTCGTCGAAAGCGGTGGCGATAACCTCGCTTCTACGTTTAGTCCGGAATTGGTGGATCTGACAATTTACGTTATTGATGTGGCGGCTGGTGATAAAATTCCCCGTAAGGGCGGCCCAGGCATCACCAAATCCGATTTACTGGTAATTAACAAAATTGACCTTGCTCCGTTAGTAGGTGCTTCTTTGAGCGTTATGGAACGAGATGCCAAAAAAATGCGCGGCGATAAACCATTTGTCTTTACCAATTTGAAAGCCCAGGAAGGACTTTCTTTGGTCATCGAGTTTGTTAAACTGCACTTAGGCGAAACAAGCGAAGCATCTTGGCTCATGGCTAATGGCTAATGGCTCGCCGATACAATGAGCAATGAGCAATGAGCAATTAGCAATTACCCATTACCCATTACCCGTATTTGTAGTATTTTTTGGAAAGGATTTATTGGTTTCATCTCATGCAACAAATTTTTCACAGGATTAACCGTTGGCAAAAATACTACACGCGGCTAATTTTATCAGTCGCGGCGCTCTTGCTGTTTACCACACTCATAGCCGCACCCGCAAGCGCTACTGGAGTTTATCAGATGCCGAGTTCCCCAAGCGATCGCACGCGGGTACTCGACGAAGCTGAAGTCCTCAGCCGCGCCACCGAAGGTAAAATTAGCAACGCACTGAATAATTTAGCCAAGGATACGGGTAACGAAGTCAGATTTGTCACCATCCGCCGCCTCGACTACGGGGAAACTATCGACAGCTTCACCGATGGGTTATTTGAAAAGTGGTTTCCCACCCCTGATGACCAAGCGAATCAAACGTTATTGGTGATGGATACTTTAACCAATAACACCGCGATTCGGACGGGGGATAAAGTCAAATCTATCCTGGCTGATGAAATTGCCGATAGCGTGGCGTCGGAAACCGTTTTAGTGCCGTTGCGGAATGGGGAAGCGAAATACAACCAAGCATTTTCCGATGCAAGCGATCGCTTAGTCGCCGTCTTATCCGGAAAACCCGATCCGGGCGCACCCCAAATTGCCGATAACATTCAAATCGAAGGCACTTTCAAAAAGGCCGAAGAAACCGACCAAGGCAACGCTACAATCTGGGTCGTTGGCTTGTTAATTGCCGCTACCGTCATCCCGATGGCAACTTACTTTTGGTATCAAGCAATGGGGTCATAGTAACGCAAGTTGCTAGTTATAAACTTGGGCTTTGCTAATTGCCTGTAAGGGCTATCGCATTCGCGCTGTTATCTTGTCGGTAAATCTGAAATATTTCATCGCATTTGCTAATGCCTCCGGCACGCTGCGCGAACGCCCTTACACGCCAT
>DNGJ01000448.1:49905-60044 GCA_003486305.1 Cyanobacteria bacterium UBA11371 | reverse complement strand
TTACACGCCATTAGCCATTAGCTGTTCTTGGCGAGATAACTAGCAACTTGGTTTATTAGTCTTGAACGTATTCTTCGTCATTAATCAGTGCCATTTCCGCACGCACAAATTCTCGTCCCAAATACGCAGCATGGTCTAACATTGTTACCGGAGAGGGTTTAGTTTCCTCAAAAATTTTCACGCAAAGTTCTTTCGCGGTTCTGCCAGTATATAGCGTCTCGTGGCTGCGTTGCACTTTACCCTTTGCCGGAATAACTTTTCCAGTTTCCGGATCGACGGCTAAACCTTGTTCGTTAATAACATTAGTGAAATGCTTAGCACAAATTAGTCCAGCATCACGATCGAGGTAGATAATAAAATATCCCCCCGGATCGAGGTCAAGATGACGATTGGATAGTTTTTTATCAATTTCAGCAATTTGATTAATTTGTTCGGTTTTTTTCGCTTTTTTTTGGTCGGATAGTTCAATGCGTTGGCGAATAGCTTCCTCTGCGATGCGGATATTTTCTTCTATTGGCTTACCTTCAGGAGTCGTCATTGGACCATACCAAGTTGCCTCTGAATCGGGAGTACGACGACTCACTAGCACATCAAGAGCTTCCAAATCGTCTCGATGTGCTAGCACATAAGCTCTTAGTTCTTTAGTAGACATTTGTTTAAAGTTCGGTTTCATCTATAAACCTCCAGTTCCCATCTTGAAACACAAGAATTTGCAGTTCTTCCCCTGCCCAAATATATACATATCCCTTTTGTTCGTTAAAACGGAATAGCTCGATGTTCCGGTAATAGCTGGACAGCATCTGGCAGACGCGCAGACAAGCTAGGGCTTGTTCGTTAGTGGGAGTAATTGTCTGTTCCTCAATTGTGGCACAGAGACTAGAATACAACGGTTAGATTCAGGAATCTGCATCGGGGTTGAGTTGAACTTCGCGACGGCTAAAGGGAATATCCTGATTAATCGCGTCGATTTCTTGCTGTTCGATTTCGTTGACTTCCCGAATATAAGACCGCAGAATTTGAGACAGCCGAGGGTTGTAAAAGCGGTGTAAGCTGTGATTGGGCGTAGCGGGAAAACCGCGACGTTTTTTATGCTGACCCCCCGCACCGGGATCGAAAATTTGGATATTGTTTGCGATCGCCCACTCAATCGGCATATAGTAACAAGCATTAAAGTGCAAGCAGTCGATCTCGTGGGTAGAACCCCAGTAGCGCCCGTAAAGGCGATCGCCTTTAGCGATGCAAAAAGACATCCCCGTTGGATGGTGACTATCGTACTCGCTATAAGCGGCGACAAATAACACCCGATGACGATAGCGGTGATGCAGTTGCTCAAAAAACTTTTTGGTCAGGTACTTGCTGCCCCACCAGCCAAATTTATCGCAATGATCGCTGTAAAATTTGTACATCGTGGGAAATAGCGACTTGGGAATTTCATCGCCCGTTAGCGTCACCAATCGCAAGCCTGCTGTTTCTATTGCTTTGCGTTCCCGCTTGATATTGCGGCGCTGATTGGCATTAAAAACTTGCAAATAATCATCAAATGTGTTAAAGCCAGAATTTTGCCAAACGTAGCTGTGGTGCATCCAACTGGTGAAACCGTGGCGTTCCATTATCGGACGCCATTCGGGGTCAACGTAGAGGAAATTACAACCAGAAATGTGGTGGCTCACGCAAAAATGGTCGATTGCGCCTACCATTAATTCGGTCAGTTCATCTTCATCTTCTCCCGGGGCGATTAAAAAGCGATAACCTTCCGCTGGGGTAAACGGCGCCATCCCCAACAGTTTTGGGTAATATTGCACCCCCAAGCGATAAGCTAGATCTGCCCATTGGTGGTCAAACACAAATTCGCCGTAACTGTGACCTTTGACGTAAAGCGGAGCGGCGGCGATTAGTTGGCGATCGCGCCACACGGTAAGATGGTTGGGTAACCAACCCGCCTTCGCCGTCGCACTGCCAGAAGTTTCTAGATTATTCAACCATTCCCATTCTAAAAATGGGGTTTTGAGCGGCATGGCGAGGGCATCCCACGCTGTCTGAGGAATTTCAGCAATCTTGTTAATCCAGGAAACAGAATAGCGAGGTAATAGCTGTTCTACCATTGGGGAAACAAAGGAGCGCGAAGATTAAACTTTTTTTAGCGTAGCAAGATTCAGTTTTTCAGGCCGATACCATCGCAAATATAGCGATCGCTCTCACTCTCTCTAGGCACTCAGGTGTCACTGCTTGACCGTTATCTTATCTTGTGCCTACAATGTAATTACCTAAGCGGCAGGCACGATCGTGGGTACAGTAATCAGAACCCGTCTAGTCAAAGTTGGCAACTCTCAGGGAATTCGCATTCCTAAACCTGTGTTGGAGCAAAGCGGTATTTCCGAAGAACTGGAAATAGAAGTTCACGATACTTACTTGATTATCCGTGCAGCTCCCAAGTCACGTATCGGTTGGGACAAAGCCTTTGCAGTCATGGCAGAACGACAAGATGACATCCTGCTCGACAGTGAAACTACCACAGAATGGGATCGCCTGGAGTGGGAATGGTAGTTCAACGCTTTGATGTTTTTTTGGTTAACCTTGACCCGACAATTGGTAGCGAGATTCAGAAGACAAGACCTTGCGTAGTCATTTCACCTGATGAGATGAACAAATACATTGCTACAGTCATTGTGGCTCCCATGACTACTAGGGGTCAATCTTATCCCACTCGCGTACCTTGCCAATTTCAAAGCAAGGATGGACAAATAGTACTCGATCAAATTCGCACTGTTGATAAAACTCGATTGGTCAAAAGGCTTGGTCAGATTAGTTCTGATGAGCAAAAGGCTGTTTTAGAGACTTTGGCGGAAATGTTTGCTGAGTGAATTTAAGCCACTCCCCGCTTGAGCATAGGCGGGGATTGGTGACTAGGGGTTAAAGTTAACTTTACTGCGTTCAAGCAGGCAGGTAACAGGTCTGGCATCACTCTTCCTTTCTTTGCACGCGGTAATGTAAAAACAATTCCTGCCCTACCTGAGCAGCCGACAACAGCTCTAAACGCGGTGCTTGAGCAGTTAAAAATCCCGTTCCTTCTACGGGAGTGGGAGCCTTTGCGCCGCCGATAATTAACGGACAAACGGTGAGCCAGAATTCGTCGATTAAATCTTCTGCGACTAGGGAAGCGACGAGTTCGCCGCCACCTAGAACGGCTATTCGCTCCAAGCCCAATTGTGCCATCTCGGAGAATGCTGCTTGCCAGTCAATGCCTTTGTCGCCTCCATTAGCGATTAAAATGCGATCGAATCCCGGCTGTTGTTCCCATCGCTTTGCTCCTTGTGGGGTGGTAAGCAACCAACGCGGGATGGGTTGAGAAAAGAATTTGATTTCAGGGTTGATTTGGGCGTTGCGCGAGCAAATAATTTGGACAGGTTGGGGAGGTTTTCCTTGTTGTTCGCGTTGTTTGAGCAATTCTGGGTTGATGACGCGCATCGCGCTTTTGCCACTGCGGAGGGTAGTCGCACCGACTAGAATCGCATCAGCTAAAGCAACTTGGGTTTCCAGGTGGGCTTTATCGTTAGGAGAACCGAATAAAGTAGGCGATCGCACTGTATCGGCAATCTTACCATCGGCACTCATGGCTAGAATCACTGTCGTGTGGGGTCGAGTCATAGCTTTAAAAGGGAGAGTCAGGTAGCTGTCGTTGTCGCCTTGATCGGCGACAACGCAGATGGGTAATCTTGTCCGCTTCTATAATTGTGTTTATTAGTCGTTGAAAAAACAGACTGACTCAAAGATGACAAGAAATTCTTCATCATTCCAAGTGATGGAGGAACATGCTTGAGCAGTCATTAGTCAAGCGGCGATAGTAATTACCGATGACCAGCGCGTCGGTAGAAGTAGTTGGTGTTGGGGTTTCCACCTTAAGATAGAGACGGTTTATGGCAAAGCCAGATAATTCTATATTCCATCGCCTTTTGCGATCGCCCATCTTGAACTTCATGGCTGAACCCCGGGAATCTTCGTTTCGCCGCATCCTGCTGTCGCGCATTTTGCTGCTCTCTGTCCCAGTTCTACTCGTGGGGGAGTACGTCACTTATCGCAAGGCACGCTCTAGCCTGCTGGAAACCGCTCGTCAAAACCTTACCGAAAGCGCCATCCGCAAAGGTGAAAGAATTGGCGAGGCAATTGAAGCGCTACAAGCTAACCTGATTACCGCCTCCGATACCGCTATTCTACAGTCAGGCTCAAAAGAGGAATCGCAAAAATTCCTGGAGCAGCTGCAACAACAACTGCCGACGAAGATTGGGTGCATTCAATTAATAGACTTACAGAACGGTAAACCTGTCAACAGTACCTGTGGAGAACGAGGGATTGTTGCGCTTTCACCTTCTTTATGGCCTCAGCAGCAAACTCAATTGCTCCCCAGTCGCTCTAGCGTGCGCGTCACAACTCTTCTCAATCAATCCCCTCTGGGCACTGCAACAGCCGCTCCAACAACTCCTAACGGTCAACTGCAACTCGTTTTAAGCGCACCCATTTACAACCGCGCTGGGCAATTGCGTTACGCCTTAACGATTCACTCCAGCTTGTATCAGCAACGCAATGATAAGCAAGGTTCGCTTTATGGCTCTACGGTCGTGATTGACCAAGACGGCACTATTTTAGAGCATCCGATTGCCGACCGCGTTGGACGTAACATCTCTCAGGAAACAGATGCGGCGCGACTGGAAAGCGTGCTGAAAAATGCCCTCGCTGGCGCGCAGGATTTTTTACACCTATACGACTTTGAAAGAGAAAATATAGAATCGGTAGTGGGGTATACGGCAATACAAAACCCTATCAGTAAAAACCCAGAGGATAAATGGGTGATTTTAGCCGTTGCCAGCCTAGACAACGCGCTCTATGGCCTGGAAGAAATTAAACAGGTAATGTTCAATTTGATTTTGGGGTTGTTAGCGGCTAACTTATTGGCAACTTTGTATATATCTCGCGATCTGGCGCGTCCGTTGGAAAAACTGGAAGACTACGCGCTCAACGTTCAAGGTAGAGGGGGATCGGAACGGATACCGAGCAACTTTAAAATCCGGGAATTTAATCATTTAGCGATCGCACTCAATACGATGGTGGATCGCTTGACTGCTTGGGCAGAACAGGTAGAATCGGCTTGGAAAGAAGCGCAAGCAGCTAACCAATTAAAAAGCGAGTTTTTGGCGAATACTTCCCACGAGTTGAGAACGCCGTTAAATGCAATTATTGGTTGTATTCGCTTGGTGAAAGATGGCTGCTGCGATGATGAGGAAGAAGAAAGAGAATTTCTCCAACGCGCAGATGATGCGGCAATTCACCTACTCAAAATTATCAACGAAATATTGGATTTATCCAAAATAGAAGCCGGAACGCTGACGGTTGTAAACGAACCTGTGGATATGCGAATTCTCCTACAAGAAGTAATCGATCTGCAAATGGTTCATCTCGATCAAAAAGGTTTACAGTTGCTTTGGGTTCCCCCAACTGAAACAATGCCGGTGCAAGCCGATCCGGCGAAGCTCAAACAAGTTGTCCTCAACGTGGTTAGTAACGCGATTAAATTTACTGACGTTGGTAGCATCTCGATTAAGATGGAAATCCCATCAGGGACAAACAAAGTTGTACTCACCGTTCGAGATACCGGATGCGGCGTTCCACCCGAACAACAGCAAAAATTGTTTCGTCCCTTTGTGATGGCTGACGGTACTAGAACGCGCAAGCACGGCGGTACCGGATTGGGATTGGCAATATCGCGCAAGTTAATGGAACTGATGGGGGGTACGATAACTTTATACAGTCCAGGTACGGGGAAGGGAACGACGGTTGAGATTACTATGCCCGCGATCGCGCCATCCCGCTTGAGCGGCAGCGGTAACGAAATACCGAGTAAAATTAGCGATGCTGATTCTTTAAGCGTTGCTAGCGATACTAACGGACACGGTAGTCCCGTTCTCAGCGAGACGAATATCCCAAATGCTTCCAAGCCGCAGTAGTGGCGACTCTCCCCCGTGGAGTGCGGTGAATAAACCCAATTTGCATTAAGTAAGGTTCGTAAACTTCTTCAATCGTTTGGGTATCTTCGCCCGTGGCGGCGGCGATCGCTTCCAATCCCACCGGCCCGCCTTTAAAATTATTAATCATCACGCTCAGCATCGTGCGGTCTGTCCAATCCAAACCGCATGGGTCTACGTTGTAAACTTCCAGTGCTTCGGCGGCTATTTTTAGATCTATTGCACCCGCAGCTTTGACTTGTGCATAATCTCGCACCCGTTTGAGCAAGCGATTGGCAATTCGTGGGGTTCCCCTGGAACGGCGGGCGATTTCCTCTGCACCTTCTGGGGTAATTTGAACGTTGAGAATTTGGGCTGTGCGTTGCACAATTAATGTGAGTTCGTCGGGTTCGTAGAAGCGCAGGCGCTGGATTAAACCGAAGCGATCGCGCAATGGCGAAGTCAATGACCCCACCCGCGTTGTCGCCCCCACTAAAGTAAATGGCGGTAACGATAAACTGCGAGTCCGCGCCGTTTGTCCTTTCCCGACAGTAATATCAACCCGAAAATCTTCCATCGCCGGATAGAGTAACTCTTCCGTCATCCTGGTCATGCGATGAATTTCATCAATAAATAGAATATCTCCCGGCTTTAGAGCTACTAACAACCCCACAATATCTCGCGGACGTTCTAACGCCGGTGCAGCCGTAATTTTACACCCCACCCCCATTTCCGCCGCCAAAATTAACGCCATCGTCGTTTTTCCCAAACCGGGAGGGCCGTACAATAACAGGTGATCCAGCGTTTCGCCTCGACCTTTGGCTGCTTTGATGGCAATTTCCAGCACAGTCTTTAAATCTTTTTGTCCGATATAATCGGCAAGTCGCTGGGGTCTAATTCCTTCTTCTAATTGATCGAGTTCGTCGCTATTGGCGCTAGGTTGCAATAATTCTGACCGAGTTGGTGCATCCGCAGACTTGCGCTTGGCTTTTGACTTTTGCGGCTGCGGTTGACGTTCCGGTTCGGTTGGCTGTTTTGAAGAAACGATCGCCATAATTGCCAATATATCTAGTTACAGAAGATTTTCTTGAGCCAGACTCTCGATTATCATGACATTTTTTGACACTCCCCGCCTTATAAGCGCGAGGATTCTTCGTTTATCATTCAACCCAAACGCCAATCGTTACATGTAAATCGTATTCCGGTTTCACCTGCAATCCTAATTCTTGTCGGATAGACATCAAACAAGGAGAATAGACATTAAGCCACCAATACCTGCCATTTGTCTTAATTTCGTTAGAGTAATAAAAATTGATTGTTTGACTTGGGTAGGCATTCCATCTAAAGTCATTTTTAACAACTTCACCTCTAACAACGGTGATGTGAGAGCCTAGCCTGGGGTGTTGCAATCGAAGTCCCAATTGCTTTTGCACAAACCAGGAGTAGTACAAGCTCAGATCGCGATCGCATTGGAGAATCAACCACCCTACATTATTAGCTTCTCCTTCCAGGGGATAATATTTTAGCTTCCCTTTCCCTAGTAGCATTATTAAATACAATTTGTAACATAAAACCAATGATAGCGCATTTTTCAATAATTTTGAGTTTTGCATTAAATGCATTTCAACTCAAAACTCAAAACTCAACATTCAAAACTCTTGAGCCAGCATATTGAGTTGTTTTTGCTTTAGCCTTAAACTCTAAAACGAGCATTTGCGGCGAAAAAATCTAAGCAAGTATTGTATCCGCTCAAAGCCGTCCTTCTAGGAAGGGGCTAATAACCCACTTTTTTGGTAAATTGCCATGCTAGCGAAAAGAATTTTGCCTTGTCTGGATGTCAAAGCAGGGCGAGTGGTCAAAGGAGTGAACTTCGTCGATCTCAAGGATGCAGGCGATCCGGTAGAACTCGCTCAAGTTTACAACGACGCCGGGGCGGATGAGTTGGTATTTTTGGATATTACCGCCACCCACGAAGACCGAAATATTATTATCGATGTCGTCTACCGCACGGCTGAACAAGTTTTCATCCCTTTGACAGTTGGCGGCGGGATTCAATCCTTAGAAACGATTAAACAATTGTTACGTGCCGGTGCGGATAAGGTCAGTATAAACTCGGCGGCGGTACGCAATCCGGATTTTGTCAGCGAAGCTAGCGCGCGCTTTGGAAATCAATGCATTGTGGTCGCTATCGACGCGCGGCGCCGACAAGATGTCAATAATCCTGGGTGGGATGTTTACGTGCGGGGTGGAAGGGAAAATACAGGTATAGATGCGATCGCTTGGGCAAAAGAAGTCGAGCAACGCGGCGCGGGAGAGCTTCTGGTCACGAGTATGGACGCCGATGGAACGCAAGCGGGCTACGACCTCGAATTAACCCGGACTATCGCCGAACAAGTCCAAATTCCCGTGATTGCTTCCGGTGGCGCGGGCAACTGCGAACATATTTACCAGGCACTGGGCGAAGGCAAGGCAGAAGCAGCGCTATTAGCATCCCTGCTCCATTATGGGCAATTGACCGTTGCAGAGATTAAATCTTACTTAAAGAATCGTCATATGCCAGTGCGCGTGGAGTAAACTGCCTCCATCAAGGGCTAGGCTGCTCAGAGCCAGATTTTGAGCCAAATCAACACAGTCGCCCCCTCCCTGGCAGGCACGATCGGCGACTGTTACAATAGGTAAAAGTGTTACATTTTATTAAAATATGCTGGCATTTATTCTAATTTTTGTTGTGGCGTTGGTGGGCTGGTCGCTGCACCTGATGGAGCAGGCAGTCGAGCATAAAGAATTTTCTTTGATGCTGGCAGGGACTTTAGTAGCGAGCGCGGCGGCTGCCATGTTGGTGGTATATTTCCTCATGGGGGACTGCATCAGCTATTTAACCACCGCCCATTCTCCCTATTCATCTTATTCTTCCCAAGAATTGGTAGACACCTACTTGACAAATTACGAATAGTTGAGGCAAGATAGAAAAGGACTCAAGGGGCTATAACTCAGCTGGTAGAGTGTTTCAATGGCATTGAAAAAGTCAGCGGTTCGAATCCGCTTAGCTCCATATATTTAATCTGGGAAGGTAAAGTTTGCCGAGAGGTGGCAAAAACATTCCTTGAGGTATGCGATCGCAAGTTATTCGCACATCCGCAGATAGAGGATCTCTGGGGATGGAATCGCTAAGGTCTTAAGTGTAAGGGTGAAGAGGGCAGGCGATTATGCGTTGGCAGCTGGGTCGCAGGAGTACGAATGTTGAAGATCGACGCGGTATAGGAGTGTCCGCGCCGGTAGTCGGTGGGGGGATAGGGGCAATACTGTTATCGCTGCTGGTGGCGCTTTTGGGAGGCGATCCTAGTGTAGTTTGGGAACAGGTAAATCAGCAGAGCGATCGCCCCACAACATCCGCGCCTCGCAATCCTGGAGGTACTGACCAAATGGCAGAGTTTGTTTCCGTCGTACTGGCAGATACTGAAGATACCTGGCGCGAAGTGTTCCGGCAAAACGGTTCAACTTATACAGAACCCAAATTAGTGTTATATTCCGATGCCGTGCAATCTGCCTGTGGATATGCCAGATCGGCGATGGGGCCATTTTATTGTCCCCGCGACCAAAAAGTTTATATCGACTTGAGTTTTTATCGCGATTTGAAGTCTAAATTTCAAGCACCAGGGGATTTTGCCCAAGCGTATGTAATTGCTCACGAAGTTGGGCATCACGTCCAGAATGAATTAGGAATTTTGGATAAAGTGCGAAGATTGCAAAGTCAGGTAGACAAAGTAGAGGCGAATCAACTTCAGGTGCGCGTGGAGTTACAAGCAGATTGTTTTGCCGGTGTTTGGGCGAATCGCGCGCAACGCTCTAGGAAAATTTTAGAACAAGGCGATATTGAAGAAGCGCTCAATGCTGCTAGTAGTATTGGGGACGATCGCTTGCAGGCACGCGCTAGAGGGTATGTTGTCCCAGAGACTTTTACTCACGGTAGTTCTGCACAAAGAGTAAGGTGGTTTAAGCGCGGTATTCAGACAGGCGATCCCGAACAATGCAATACATTTGCAGTGGCAAATCCTTAGAATCTTGGGATCGTTTGCCAGAACCAGCAGATATTTCTGAAGTGACTCATATGATATTTGATAGAAAATGTTGTGTATTGTAGGGGCG
>DNGJ01000448.1:45439-49573 GCA_003486305.1 Cyanobacteria bacterium UBA11371 | reverse complement strand
CGAGATATTTCTTAAACCCGCCCCGTCAGGGGGTTTTACCAACGATTGTGTGGAATCACGAGATATGTCGTTATATCATATCCGCTTGCATCGGCATAGCGCGAGGGGCGGGTTTATCAACACAATGCGTTTGGCATCAAAAGTAACAGGTAAAACCCGCCCCTACAACACGATTAACCAGACGATTACGATGCAACCGGACACGATATCACAGAAAAATTAAAAAATCTCTGCTGGGTCTATTTTACGGAGTTTACGCACGGCAATTAACCCGGAAATACAACACATAGATATTGCTAACATTAGGACAATTAAACAGCGAGTTAATGTCATTTCGATAGGTAAGAATGTAGCTTGTTTAGTTAAATCGTATAGACCAAGGGTGAGGGCAAATCCTGGGATATAACCTAAAACTCCTAGAATTATTCCTTCTTGTAACACGACAATTTCTAAATAGGATTCTTTGTAACCCATAGCTTTTAAAGTTGCGTACTCTGCTAGGTGATCGGAAACATCTGCATAAAGAATTTGATAAACGATAACCGTACCCACGATGAATCCCATCCCTACACCTAAAGTAAAAATAAAACCAATTGACGTACTTGTTTTCCAGTAGGTTTTCTCAAATTCCACGAAACCTTCATGAGTTAATACTCTGACGTCTTTAGGTAAGGCTGCTTGGATATTTTTAAGAACATTTTGAGGATTAACTTGAGGGTTAAGCTGAATAACTCCAATATCAATTTGTCCTACTTTCCGATCGGTAAATACGCGAAGAAAATTTAAATCGCTTAAAATTACATTTCCATCTGCGCCAAAAGAAGGCCCCAGCGTAAACAAACCAACAACCTTGACTCTTTTGTTGCCTAACTCAGTAATAATAGGTTTTCCTTGCTCAAACTCTGTAGCAATAGCTCCATATTCTGAGCGAGAAGCTCTATCAAACAAAATACTTTCATTCAGTTTAAGCTCGTCTAGTGAGTCAGCTAGTTCGGGAAAGTTAAAAGTTGGATTTGCTAACTGAAATCCATAAACATATATAGCTCTGAAATTTCCATTTTCAGGGTTTTTCCAGTCTCTAAATCCGACGTATACAGGGCTAACAGATTTAACGCCATTAAAGCCTAATATTTGATATAGACGACGCCAAGAAAAAGTTCTCATATAGCCCAGAGATTTGGAGCGAGTACTGATTAAAATTAAGTCTGCTTGTAAACTCTGATGGAATCGCGTGGCGCTATCGTAAAGAGCTGCTTGAAATCCTAATTGCATAAACATGAGAATAGCTGCAAAAGCAATTCCCGCTAAAGCAATCAACAGCCGCAGTTTTTCTTTACTCAGTTGCAGCCATGCTAAAGGTATAGCAAATATCATTTTCCCGCTCTCCCGACTGGTGTAACTTTGCTTAAATAGCTTGTTCAAGCAGGTTTTTGTCCAGGCAATTGGCATACATTACCACGCTCTACTGCCTGAATTCATCGCGTAAAACTTTATTGGTTAAGATTCACCAAAACGCCGATAATACTGTCGCGACAAAAGCAATCGTGCCCGCCGCACAACTGTTTATTTATGGCTTAGTCATTCATCCTATACTAGGATGCTAATTTAATTTCATCAAGTAGTCTTGGCTACTTTTTAGCTTTAAATTTTCAAATATCCAAAAACCCCACTGTTGCTATAAAAAATATACCCAATGGCAGATGTAGGCCGCTGTTTAAGGTTTCTATTTGTTTTTACATTTTTCATGTATCCATCAACACAGATATATTTAAAATGGCTATATCTTTAGGCTGATTAGTGAAGATCCCCGCTGATTTATGTTGCATCTCTCTAGACAGTTTGATTAAAGGTGTGTTAACTTCCTCGTTAGCAAATTGCAATAAATATATGTTTGGAAAAGCTTTGGCATTTCGATAGAGAGGAAATAAAAATTTTCCTCGATTGTCGCGGCTGGAAAATTGCTAGAAGCCGACAATGTTAGGAATTTCCATTACGGGCTGTTTGGACAGCGCGTCAATTGTTGCATGGGAAGAGTAACTTCAGCTAAAAGGAGGTAAATACGATCGATCTTGTTTTATAGAATACAGTTTTTCAAAGGATTTTCCAAGTATTTCAGGCAAAGACTAGGGATTTGGAATTACAAAGCGTGGAGACTGAAATGATTGCATATTTGAATGATGCGACGGGTATCGGGAATGAAGAGGCGAATTTGGTAAGTTTGCTGAGGTACAGAGCGCAAAATCAGCCAGATAAAACGGCTTATACATTTTTGCAGGATGGGGAAATAGAAGCGGGGAGGGTGACTTATCGAGAATTGGATCTACAAGCACGAGCGATCGCATATCATCTTCAAAGCATATATGCGGCTGATTGTCGTGCGATGCTGCTTTACCCGCCAGGATTGGAGTTTATTGCAGCGTTTTTTGGGTGCTTGTACGCCAAGGTTATAGCCGTGCCTGCTTATCCACCGCGACCGAATCAAAATATGTCGAGATTGCAAGCGATCGCAACATCTTCGGGAGCAACTTTAGCACTCACCACTACCTTCCTATCGGACAACATCAAACAGCGCCTGCAAGAATCTGAATTAACTAACTTGCGTTTGTTAACAACAGATAACATTTCCACCAATCTTGCAGAAACATGGCAAGAACCAAACTTGAACGAAAATACCCTAGCGTTTCTTCAGTACACATCAGGTTCTACAGGTACGCCCAAAGGTGTAATGGTGAGTCACCGCAACCTTTGGCATAATTGTGGGATTATCCATCAAAGTTTCGCCGACACACCCAAAAGTCAAGGCGTTAGCTGGTTGCCACCCTACCACGATATGGGATTAATTGGCGGAATTTTGGAACCGCTTTATGTCGGTGCGCCGATGATTTTGATGCCAGCATTAGCGTTTATGCAAAAGCCTTTTCGTTGGTTACAAGCAATTTCCCGCTACAAAGTTACCACGAGCGGCGGCCCTAACTTTGCCTACGACCTTTGTATTAATAAGATCGCTCCCGAACAAAGAGCTAGTCTCGATCTCAGTAGCTGGGAAGTAGCTTTCACCGGAGCCGAACCCGTCCGTGCCGAAACTCTCGAAATGTTTGCTCGTACTTTCGCGGATTGCGGCTTTCAAAAAGAGGCATTTCACCCTTGCTACGGCATGGCTGAAACAACGTTGATGGTTTCTGGAAGTAAAAGAAAAGTTGCACCGATTATTAGTCAAATAGATGGGGAATCACTTGAACGCAACCGATCGCTCAAAATGGTTCGCGAGCAAGAAGGTACGCGAGCAATTGTAGGTTGCGGTCAAACTTTTTTAGACCATAAAATTCTCATTGTTGACCCCGAAACGTTAACCGCTTGTCCGGCTGATAAAGTGGGAGAAATTTGGGTATCGGGTGCGAGTGTAGCGCAAGGTTATTGGAATCGACCTGAAGAAACAGAACAGGCTTTTAATGCCTACCTCGCAGACACAGGGGAAGGGCCGTTTTTGCGTACCGGCGACTTGGGATTTTTGCAAGAAGGCGAGTTATTTGTCACCGGGCGAATTAAAGATGTAATTATTATCCGGGGACAAAACCACTATCCCCAGGATATTGAACTGACAGTTGAGAAAAGTCATCCAGCGTTGCGCCCTGGTTTTGGAGCAGCATTTGCGGTGGAAGTAAAGGGCGAAGAAAAACTGGTAATTGTTCAAGAAGTAGAGCGGACTTATCTGCGGAAATTGAATGTAAATGAAATAGTTGGAACAATTCGTCAAGCGGTGGCGGCGGAACACGCTTTACAGGTTTATGCTGCGGTACTGGTTAAAACTGGGAGTATTCCTAAGACTTCCAGCGGTAAGATTCAGCGCCATGCTTGTCGGGCTGGATTTCTCACTGGTAGTTTGAATGTTGTCGAAGATTGGAGCGAAAATCCTCAAGGCAAAACTAAGTTTCTGCATCTAGAAGCTGAGGTTAATTCCTTGTTAGAAAAACTATCAGTTGCCAAGCAGGTATAGCTATCCTACCTCGTTCCTACCTCGTTCCTACCTCGTTCCAAGGCTCTTGCCTTGGAATGGAATATGGGAGGCTCTGCCTCCCGTCTCAAGGAGGCAGAGCCTCCAAAAGTCAGCATTTCCAGGTAGAACCTGGAAACGAG